>BQJV01000107.1 GCA_021604885.1 Acidimicrobiales bacterium | reverse complement strand
GGGGAGTGCCCGCACGACGCCCCAGCCGAACAGCAGACCCACGGACACACCGAGCACCGCGCCGAACGTGGCGACCAGGGCCGCTTCGAACCGCACCATGCGTCGCAACTGGCGCCTGCTCATCCCGACGGCACGGACGAGACCGAGCTCCCGGGTGCGCTCGAAGACGGACAATGCCAGGGTGTTGGCGATGCCGATGAGCGCAATGACCACGGCAAGGAGAACCATGATGTTCACGACGGCGAGAATCTCGTCGATCATGGCTTCCGCTCGGTCACGGAACTCCTCGCTCGTCTCGACGTCCGCCATCGGGAAGTCGGCACCGAGGGCGGCAACCGCCGCATCGATATCGGCCTGCGCGGCACCGGACGCCACCGAGAGTGCGATCCACTCGTGGCCGGTGGCGTCACCGGCGAGATCGAACGTCGCGTGGTCGAACAGGAAGTCGGAGGTGATCAAGGCTTCGTCGTGGAAGACACCCGTGATCGTCGAGTCGACCGAGTTCCCGTTGGCGAACTCCGTCGTGACGACATCACCGACGCCGTAGCCATCCTTCTCGGCGCGATCCGCCGAGACGAGGACCGGGTTGGCGACGGTTGCGTCGTAGCCGCCCTCGCGGATGTCGGCGTCGAGCAATGGAGCGAGCTGATCGAAGTCCGCCGCGACATTGGTGCCGATGTCGCCATCGACCCGTGTCTCGACATAGCGGAATCCCGTCACCGACTCGAACAGCTCGCCGGCCGCCAGCTGGGCCGGCAGGTCCAGCGGGAACTCGGCTTCGGGAAGCTGATCGGTGATGTAGTAGTCGGCGGTCGCCGACTCCTCGAGCGTGGTCCCGATGGTCCCCTTGATGCTCTCGCCGACGATCAATGCCGTCGAGACCAGAGCCAAGCCGATCATCAGTGCCGCCGCGGTCGTCGCCGTGCGCCTCGGATTCCGAGCCGCGTTCTGACGAGCCAGCCGGCCGGCGACCCCGCTGGTCTTGGTGAGTGGCCACCCGAGAACTCGGGTGACGAAGCCCACCGTCATCGGACTCAGCAACGCCACACCGAGGAACACGCCGATCGCGCCACTCGCCATGAACGCCACCACGGTGGCCGTGCCACCGGCACCGCTGAGACCAAGCGATCCGGCCACCAGGCCGAAGGCGAAGAGGCCGACGCCGGACAGCACTCGCGTCCGACTCCCGGGCGCGGACGCCTCGGCTCCACCCCGAAGGGCAGCCATCGCCGGCACGGTCCCGGCCCGGCGGGCCGGGCCGATTGCAGCAAGCATGGTCACACCGATGCCGATGACCAACGCGGCCACGACGGTCCGAGTAGCCACGATCGTCGGTGACTCCGGCAGGTCCCCGCCGGTTGCGTTGAAGAGCGCCTCCAGCCCCCTCGAGACGACGATTCCACCGGCGATGCCACCTGCGGAAGCGAGGAGGCCGATCACGAGTGCTTCGCCGAGAACCGAGCGTCGGATCTGGCCCGGATCAGCACCGATGGTGCGGAGCAGAGCGAGCTCCTGGGTCCGCTGGCCGAGAACGATGGCGAACGTGTTGTAGATGATGAAGATCGACACGAAGAGTGCCACGCCGCCGAAGCCGAGAAGGATGTTGCCGATGATGTCGATCCCACCGGTGAGGTTCTCCTTCGCCTCGGCCGCGACAACGGCGTTGTCCACGACATCAGCCTGCGGGACGGCGGCGGCGACGGCCGCCTGTACAGCGGCGACGTCTGCACCGTCGTCGACCTGGACGCTGATCGTGTTCACGCCGTCGACGCCGAACAGCGAACCGGCCTCATCGGCGTTCATCTGCATCAACACGGCGCCGACCGTGGCGTTGTCCTCGCCGAACGAGGACGTTCCCGAGAGCGTCAGACTGACGCGTCCGGTCGGGGTGGTGAGTTCGTACGACTCCCCGATGACGATGTCGTGGTTCGCCGCCGAGTCGAGATCGAGTACGAACTCGCCAGGACCGGGCGCCGCACCGTCGACGAGGGAGAACGCGCTGAGCTCGGTGTTGTCCGACCATGCGTTGGCGATGTGCGGGGGCCCGTCGCTCGTCACGGGCAGGCCGTCGCTGCCCAGAAGCAGCACGGCGTCCCAATCGGTCTCGAGGCCGGGCACGGCATCGGCGACGCCCGGCACGGCCGCGACGACGTCGACCAGATCGGCCGGAAGCGGCGGTGGCTCGCCGAAATCGGCGGCGGGCCGCACCTCCAAGTCGATGCCGGCAGTGGTCTCCTCCGCGACGCCGCCGAAGGTGTTGCGGAGCCCGTCACCGAGCACGAGGGCCGAGACGACGAAACTGACGGCGAGCATGACGCCGAACGTGGTGAGCGAGAAGCGGACCTTGTTGGCCCGGAGGTTCTTGAGTGTGAGTCGAAACATGAGAACTGGTTCCTTTCGGGAACAGAGCGCGATCAGCTGCTGAGTCGACGCATGTGATCGAGCACGCTGTCGGGGGTCGGGTCGAACAACTGGTCGGTGATCTGACCGTCTGCCAGGAAGACGACGCGGTCGGCGTAGGACGCGGCGACCGGGTCATGGGTGACCATCACGATGGTCTGGCCGAGCTCACGAACTGCGTGACGCATGAACGCGAGGATCTCGGCCCCGGTGGTGGAGTCGAGGTTGCCGGTGGGTTCGTCGGCGAAGATGATCGCCGGCCGGCTCGCGAGCGCCCGGGCGACGGCGACCCGCTGCTGCTGGCCACCGGACAGCTCGTTGGGACGATGTCCCAGACGGTCGCTCAGGCCGACGGTGTCGACCACGCGGTCGACCCACTCCCGATCGGGCTTCGCACCCGCCAGGTCCATCGGCAGCGTGATGTTCTCCGCCGCGGTGAGCGTCGGGACGAGGTTGAACGACTGGAAGATGAAGCCCAACCGGTCGCGGCGCAGCGTCGTGAGCTCACGCTCGGATGCCGTGGCGATGTCCGTCTCGCCGATCACTGCAGAGCCTGCGTCGAGCCGATCGAGGCCGGCCATGCAGTGCATCAGAGTCGACTTGCCCGAGCCGGACGGACCCATGATTGCGGTGAAGTGTCCGGCGATGAAGTCGACGTCCACGTTGTCGAGGGCGACGACTTCGGTGTCGCCCTGGCCATAGATCTTGGTGGCGCCGCGAGCCGAGGCTGCGGCGGAGGCCTGGATGGGAGGGGGAACGAGGAGATCAGTCATGTTGATAGTGCCTTCTCTGGCGTTGTCGATTGGTGTGACCTCGACCGTACGAACGAGACCCCCTCGCCGTCGTCAGGCGAATGCGTGATTGGCCGTCATGCCTTGGGTTGGCGCTTCCCAGGCCGACCGCCTCCCGAGTCATTCCTTCGGTGGAGCGGCAATCCGACGGATGGCGGACTCCACCGCAGACCCATCGGATTAGGTTCCATAGGGTGAGCGCGCCGGCCGAGAGAATGATCCACGCGACCCAGCGCGGTCAGCGTTGGGCGCGCGAACGGCCGGTGATCGTCGACATCGGGGTGGCGGTGCTCGCGACCGTGATCGGACTCAGCGAACTCGCTGCAGACGACATCACCGACACCCGCGACCCGGACCTGCTCGCCGTGGTCCTGATCCTCGCCGCGGGAACGAGTCTCGTGTGGCGCCGCGTCGCGCCGCTCACCGTGCTTGCCACGGTGACGCTCATGGCGGTGCCGGTGTACCTCCGCGACTACGGCACGTTTCTCACAGGCCTCGGACTCACCGCCATCTACTCCGCGGCGGCTCACGGAAGGAACCGGCGCCAGACCTGGCTTGCCATCGTCGCCGCGGTTGGCGTCCTCTTCGCCGCGGCGAACGTCACGCTCATGGACAACGGGGAGGGCTACAGCTACGCCAACGCGATCAACATGATCGTGTTCTGCACGAGCGCAGCCGCGGCGGGCGGCATCGTCCGAAATCGACACGAGATCTTCGTTTCCGCCCAGACTCGGGCCGAACACGCCGAAGCCACGCGTCTGGCCGAGGCCGAGCGAGCCGTGGCTCGGGAGCGGCTCCGAATCGCGCGGGACATGCACGACGTGGTGGCCCACAGCATGAGTGTCATGGCCGTCCAGGCGGCAGCAGCCCAGGAGATCACCCGCACCCAACCCGACCGAGCGATCCTCGCCATGCAGACCGTCGAACGGACCGGCCGACAGGCGCTCAACGAGATGCGCCGCATGCTCGGCGTCCTGCGAGGTGATGATGCCGACACCGCGCTGACTCCCCAACCGACCCTCGCGAACATCGCCGACACCGTGGCGCAATCCAACGAGGCCGGACTGACGACCGCGCTCGAGGTGACCGGCGAGCGACGGGAGCTTCCGCCCGGCATCGAGGTGGCTGCGTTCCGTATCGTGCAGGAGGCACTGACCAACGTCCGCAAGCATGGTGGCAGCACCGCTTCGGCGACCGTTCGCCTCGACTACGGGCCCATCTCCCTCGGCGTCGAGATCATCGATGACGGAGCCGGCGCCGTGTCGTCGCTGTCCCGAACCGGGGGCGGCAACGGGCTCATCGGCATGCGCGAACGAGTCGAGATCTACAACGGCGACTTCGACGCGGGGCCGCGACCCGGCGGGGGGTTCGCTGTGCACGTGCAACTGCCGACGGCCGGGGACGACGAAACCCAGTCGTCGGTCGCGTCCGCCGAAACGCGTCGGGGAGACGAGCCGCAGTGAACACCCCCGTCTCCGTGTCATCGGAACGCTCGCTCGCCCTCGTGAACCGCGTGAAGGAACATGCGGGGCTCGTCGACGCGGCCTTCGCCCTCATGGTCTTCGCGTTCGCCTCGATCGACGTGGCGGGCGACACCGCCCACGAATCACAGCGCGCGGTCGACCCGCTGACCTATCTCCTCCTGGCGGGGCAGACGCTCCCGTTCATCATCCGTCGACGGATGCCCATCAGCGCCATGTACACCATGGTCGGGTCGCTCTCGTTGTACTGGATACTCGACTATCCGGCCGGATCCGATGCGTCGGGACTGGTGGCCATCTACGCCGCCGTGCTCTACGGCACGCGCCGACCTGCCACCTGGATCCATGCCGCGGTCGCGGCCACGATCATGACCGTTTCCGCCTCGCTCCTCGCCGGCGGCTTCTTCGTCGACGAGACCGGCTTCTCCCCCTTCGTCGTGATCTCCGTCGCGGCTCTCCACACGGTCGCGGCCGCGTTCGGCGAGGTCATGCATCAACGGAAGCTGTGGCTCGCCGACCTGCAGGATCGGGCATCTCGAGCCGAGGCGGCCGTCGAGACAACGGCTCGACTCGCTGTCGTAGAGGAACGCACTCGCATCGCTCGGGAGATGCACGACGTCGTCGCGCATGGGATCAGTGTCATCTCCGTGCAAGCCGCAGCGGGCCAGGAGGTGGCACTCACTGACCCGGACCGGGCCGTCAGCATCTTCTCGGACATCGAGTACACCGGCCGCGAGGCTTTGACGGAGATGAGGCGGATGCTGGGCGTGCTCCGTAGCGACGGCGCGCATCCGGACGGCCTGACACCCCAACCCGCTCTTCGCGACCTCGACGATGCCATCGCACACTGTGTCGCCGCGGGGCTGCCCTGCGAGCTGACGATCTCGGGCGAGCCGCAGCGGTTGGCCGCGGGCATCGAGCTCGCGGTCTACCGAATCGTGCAGGAGGCGCTGACCAACGCACTCAAACACGGCGGCGACAGCACCGAGGCGACGGTGTCGCTTCGCTACGAGCCGACCGTGTTGAACGTCACCGTCACCGACACGGGCCGCGGCGCCGTGTCGAGCCTGACATCGACGGGCAGCAGCAACGGGATTCTCGGCATGCGCGAACGAGTCGAGGCCTATCGCGGCGACTTCTCCGCAGGACCCAGAGCAGGCGGCGGGTACGAGGTCCGCGCCCGATTCCCGCTCGACGAAGCCGATGCGTTGCTCGCTGTTCGTTCGGCGGGGACATCGACACCAAAGGACATGACATGACCATTCGCGTCGCCGTGGTGGATGACCAGGCCCTCATGCGTGATGGATTCACGATGATCCTCGAGGCGCAGCCCGACATCGATGTCGTCGGCGGCGCCGAGAACGGACGCGATGGGGTGGAGTTGTGCCGTCGCACCCGACCGGACATCGTGCTCATGGACATCCGCATGCCGGAGATGGACGGCCTCGAGGCGACTGCCGTGCTAATTGCGGACGCCTCGCTGGAGACAAAGGTCCTGATGCTCACCACGTTCGATCTCGATGAATACGTGTACGACGCCATTCGATCCGGCGCGAGCGGCTTCCTCTTGAAGGACACACCCGCGAAAGAACTCGTGGACGCGGTTCGGATCATCGCGAACGGCGAGGCGCTGCTTTCACCGTCGGTCACCAAGCGGCTCATCGAGGAGTTCGCGCGGCAGCCGACGCTGGCCGGCCCGGACGCCGTTCTGCCCGATGACCTCACCGAGCGCGAGACGGAAGCGCTTCAGTTCCTGGCGCAGGGCATGAACAACCGCGAGATCGCGGCCGAGATGTTCATCGGGGAAGCAACTGCAAAAACGCACGTCAGCCGCCTGCTGACCAAACTCGGCGTGCGAGATCGGGTCCAGGCCGTCGTTCTCGCGTACGAGACCGGCCTCGTGCAGCCCGGGTCCACGACGACCTGAAGTTTCCCTCCGGCATCCGAGGGAGACGGCGTCACCCGATGGGATGACGCCGTGGGCGATCCGCCCGCCACTCCGCCCGCCGTTTGCCGTAGCGAGGATCACAACTTCGCCGGACGACTGGCAGAGCGCGTTTTCGTACGTTCGATCCATGACATCGATCGACACGAAAGAGGCGGTTCCCATGCCCACGCTCCTCGACCATCGCGGCATTCCGACCTGGTCCATCCCGCCCCAGATCGACCCACCCGCCCCGGTGGCGCGCACGGCTCCCGAGTCCGCGCCGACCGAGAAGCGGCGAAGCCGCGGACGTGTCGCCGCCCAGGTGCTGGGTGTCGTCACCCTGATCCTCGTCGTGGCGATCGTCGCCGTCGCGCTCCCCCACCTCGGCGACGGCACTGGTGACCACACCGACCACCCGCGCGGGTTCGACGATCTCGAGTCCGAGTACAGCTTCGGCATCGGGTCGCTGACCGTCGATCTCCGGGACGTCGACTTCCCCGCCGGCGTGCACACCGTCGCCGTCGACCTGGGGATCGGCAGCGCCGAGATCTGGCTGCCGACCGACGTCGACTACCAGATCCGCGGCGACCTCGACATCGGCAACGTCGACGTCCTGGGCAACACCTCCGACGGGTTCGGCAACACCGTCAACGCCGCCCGCGACGTCGGCAGCGACGCCACGGTCGTTCTCGATGTCGAAGCCCAGATCGGGCACGCCCAGGTCCGCCGCGGCTGACGCGAGCACGACCACCAACCACCACCCACAGATTCCGTCACCACGAGCCAAAAAGGGGAAAGACGATGAACCACCAACCGACACCCAAGCCCGAGACGAGGTCAGCCTCGTTCTTCGAATGGATCAATCGCCACGTGCGATGGATCACCATCGGCGTGATCGTCCTGACGATCGTCGCCGTACCGTTCGCCGCCAGTCGCTCCGACGACGAGCCGAACTTCGATCCCTCCGGCGAGATCTACGACACGTTCGGTCTCGCGGACGAGCGGTTCGTGAACTCGTCCCCGCTCGCCGAGGCGAGCTTCATCGTCGAGGCGCACGATGGCGGCGACGCCCTGACCCGCGACCTGTTGCTGGAGTTCAAGCAGAACTCCGACGCCGCACGGGCGAACGAGGATCTCGCAGCCTCGCTCGGCACGCAGTTCCGCTCTGACCTGGACCGCGAGGTCGACGGCGTCTTCTCGGTCGCCGACGAGGTCGATTCCGCCCTCCCCGCGGGGCTCGAAGGCGCGACGGACGCCGACGTGAAGATCGCGCTCGCCTCGATCCTCGGCGAGGGAACCGTGGGTGATCCGTTGCGTGACACGCTCTCGCAGCTCGCCACGAGCCGCGTCGGCACAGTCGCCGGACAACAGACGGTGATCTGGGAAGCACCCGCGTTCAGCGCGATCGTCGTCGCCGATCTCACGGACTTCGGCGGCCGACACGCCGAGTCGTTCAACGACATCGGCGCCGACGGCCAGTCGTTCCTTCGGGACGTCCAGTCCGAGCTCCAGGGCTCCCAGGAGAGCTATCGCACGCTCGGCGTCGCGATCGACACCGACCTCACAGCCGACGAGCAGTTCGCCGAGTCGGCGCCGTTCATCCTCCTGGCCGTGGTCGGGATCATGGTCCTCGTCGGTGCCCTTCTGCGCTCCTACTGGGCGGCTGCACTCGTGGCCGTGGGCCTCGCCGTCACCATGATCTGGTACAACGCGATCCTCACCGCCATCGGATTCGAGGGCGGGTTGCTCCTCGGATTCATCGCGCCGATCTCGGTCATCGCATTCGGCGTGGACTTCTTCGTCCACGCCAGTGGTCGAGCCCGAGAGGAGCAGGTCGCCGGCGCCGACCGCGACCGTGCGTACTCGCGAGGCCTGAAGCTCGTCTTCCCGGCCCTGTTCCTTGCGGTCGCCTCGTCGGCGGCCGCGTTCATCTCCAACGGTGTCGCCGGCATCCAGGCCATCGTGCAGTTCGGCATCGGTACGGCGATCGCGCTCGTGGTCGGCTTCCTGATGCTCGGCATCATCGCGCCGCGATGGCTGCTGACCGTCGAGGACATGTTGGGTGATCCGCCGCTGGATCGCGGTTTG
>BQJV01000106.1 GCA_021604885.1 Acidimicrobiales bacterium | reverse complement strand
AGCACGACGGTCCCACCGTCGGTCACCGCGTCGATGCCCTGCATGACCGGCTCGACCGCCCCGGCGCTCGTGTCGACGACGACGTCGACGCCGTGCCCGTCGGTCAGGTCCTTGACCACGGAGACGAGATCCTCGGCCTGGACGTCGACCGCGCGGTCGGCGCCGAGCTCGACGGCAGTCGCCAGCCGGCCATGATCGTTCGCCGTACCGGAGATGACGACCGTGCCCGCTCCCGCGGCCCGGGCGGCCACGACGCTGCCGAGGCCGCGCTGGCCGGCCCCGAGCACGAGAACGGACTGGCCGGATTCCAGCCCCGATCGCCGGACCGTCCACTCGTACGAGGTGCCGAGTGCGTTGAACAGCGTGGCCGTCCCCGGGTCGAGGTTCGCCGGCACGCGGTGGACGACGGAGAGAGGGTGCAGCGCCATCAGTTCGGACCAACCGCCCCACAGGCCTGGGGCGGCCGACATCGGCACGAAGCCGTAGGCCAGCGGTCTGGTGGGCCAGCCGCGGCACGAGACGTACTCTCCGGAGAGGCATGGTGGACAGCTGCCACACGGGATGCTCGGCTCGATGGCGACCCGGTCGCCGGCGCTCACGGCCCATCGGGCGGACGTGGCGTCGCCGATCTCGTCGATGACGCCGACGACCTCGTGGCCCGGGATCATCGGCCCTGCCGGCCAGGCCGAGCCGGTGAACGACCCGTCGAACTGCTCGACATCGGTGCCGCAGAGTCCGCAGGCTTCGACCCGTAGCCAGGCCCACTCGTCGGTGGGCAGTGCCGGTCGTTCGATGTCGAGCGTCTGGATCTCGTTCGGGCCGGTGAGGACGGCCGCGCGGACCATCACCAGCTCTCGGGATCGGCGACCACCGACTCGGGGACGGGGTGCCGGTACAGCTCCGCGGCGTTCTCCCACGTGATCCGACGTCGATCGGCCTCGGGCAGCCACCCGATCTCGTGCTCGACGACCTCCTGCGTGCGAGGCCATGTGGAGTCGCAGTGGGGATAGTCCGACTCGAGCAGGATGTGGTCGACGCCGATCCGCTCGCGCTGCACGAACGCGGAAGGATCCTCCACGGCGCAGAAGTAGAAGTTGCGGCGGAAGACCTCGCTCGGGGTGAGCTCCTCGGTCCACGTGCCGTACATGTCGTGGTAGCCGAGCATGTGGTCGAGGCGGTCGATCAACCCGGCGACCCATCCGATCCCGCCCTCGGACAGGCAGATCTTGAGGTCCGGATGCCGCACCGGCGCGAGCGAGTAGAGCCAGTCCACGGCCGCGTAGATGGCGTAGGCGAAGAAGAGCACGCCGACGACATCGGGTGGAGCGTCGTCGGAGGTCGACGGCGACGCGCCGGCGGACCCGATGTGGAGGTTGATGACCGTCTCGGTTTCGGCGCACGCCTGCAGGAACGGCTCCCAATGGCCTGAGTGGAGGCTCGGGAATCCGAGCTTGTCCGGCGCCTCGGAGAAGGTGACCGCCTTGAAACCCCGGTCCGCGTTCTCGCGAATCATGTCCGCGGCGACCTCAGGATCGAGGAGCCACGGGATCTGGCACGGGATGATGCGGTCGGGGTAGGGGCCGGCCCAGGCCTCGAGATGCCAGTCGTTCCAGGCGCGCACGGAGGCCATCGCCAGCTCCCGGTCGTTGGTCACGGTCTGGAGTCGCTGACCGGCGAAGCCGGGCAGGAACGAGGGGAAGTTGACCGACGCGTAGACGCCGTTGACGTCCATGTCGGCGATGCGGGCGTCGATGTCCCAGGCGCCGCGGCGCATCTCGTCGAAGCGGGTCGGCTCGAATCCGTACTCGGACACCGGCCGCCCGACGACCGCGTTGAACCCCACATTCGGAAGCTCGGTTCCGTCGTAGACCCAGGTCTGTCTGCCGTCGTCGGTGTCGACGACCCGCGGTGCGCGGTCGACGAGGTGGGCCGGGATCCGGCCCTCGAACGTGTCCGG
Organism: Acidimicrobiales bacterium; assembly: GCA_021604885.1. GTDB lineage: Bacteria > Actinomycetota > Acidimicrobiia > Acidimicrobiales > Aldehydirespiratoraceae > JAJRXC01. The sequence continues at coordinate 6,921 of BQJV01000106.1, read as the reverse complement.
CGGCTCGACGACATGGTCGTCGGCCGAGATGATCAGGTGACGACGGGGCGCCGGCGTCGGTTCGGGGAGGAAGGTGACGCTTCGGTCCTCGCCGGTCGATGCCTGCGTGAACGAGAGGTCCTTGGCGAGATCGTCGATGCTGCGCATGTTCGTGCTCCGTTGCCGTCAGTCGAGAACGTCGGGCTCTTGGCGGATGAGTTGGCGGGCCAGCCCGTCGAAGTAGAGGTCCGCGCCTCGCTCCATGAGCGAGACCTTCATTCCCGCGACGAGGCCAGGGTCGAGCGGCAGTGGATCCGCGCCGAGGCGCATGATGTCGAGCGACATCCGGCACGCCCGATCGATGCTCGCGGCACGGTAGGTCGCCTGCTCGATTGTCTCGCCCGTGATGATCACACCATGGCTGGCGAGGACGACGACGCTGGCGTCGCCGATGCGTTCCGCCAGATCGGCCCCGAGTTCGGCGCTGTCGATCTCGCCGGTGTACTCGGCGACGAGGCCCAGGTCACCGTCGAACATGGCGGCGGTCTGGTTGACCAGATCGGGAAGGACACCGATCGCGGCGAGGACGCAGACGTGGTACGGGTGATTGTGGATCACGACCCGAGCGTCGGGACGGACCCGATGGAGTTCGGTGTGGATGTGGATGGCCGGGGTGACATCCCACTTGCCGGTCACGATGGCGGCGTCGCCGTCGACCTCGCAGATGTCGCTCGCCGCGATCTCACGCCACCACAGGCCCCACGGATTCACGAGCATCGTGTCCGTTCCCTCGCGTTGCCAGGTGATGTGTCCGGCGAGGTTCTCGGCGAATCCTTCCCGTGCGAGCCATCGGAAGGCCAGGGCGAGCTTCTGTTCATCCGTGAGGTCGTGCCCGATGCCGGGAGACACGCTCGGCGACCACACGGCGTAGCCGCCTTCGCGCACGAGCGTCGGGTCGGGGGCGGGAGCGTCGTTCGTTGTGGATGTCATCTTCTATATGATTTGCGTTTAACATGGCGCTGTCAACTCCCGCCCGTCGAAGGCCAACCCGATGACCGACTCCGTCGCCGACTCCAGCGGTTCCGAACCGATTCTCGCGGTTCCCTCGATCCGCGGCGATCGTGCCAACGGTGGTCGCTATCGCGCGCCGCACGTCGCCGACCTGGTCGTCGCCGAGCTCCGTCGACGGATTCTCGACGGCGAACTCGCCGACGGCGACGAACTCCCCCGCCAGGAGGACCTGCTCGCGGAGTTCGGTGTCTCCAAGCCCTCGATGCGCGAGGCGTTGCGCATCCTCGAGTCCGAAGGGCTCCTCTCGGTGCGTCGCGGGAAGGTCGGCGGCGCCATCGTGCATCGGCCCGGCGAGGGCAACATCGCGTACGTCCTCGGCATGGTGCTGCGGAGTCTCTCGACGCCGGTCGACGATCTCTCGATGGCGCTCAACCTTCTCGAACCCCAGTGCGTGGCGCTGTGTGCCGCTCGAGAGGACCGCGCCGAGGAGGTGATCCCGCAGCTCCGGGCGGTGCAGGACGAGGCCGCGGCCTGCATCGAGGACATGGGTCGCTTCACGGTGGTCTCGCGTCGGTTCCACGAGGAGATCGTGCGGCTCTGCGGTAGCCGGACCCTCACCCTGGTCGTGGGCGCGCTCGAATCGGTCTGGTCCGCGCATGCGGAGGCATGGGTCGATCTCCATCAGCGTGACGGTGAGCTGCCGGATCTCGCGTATCGCCAACAGGGTCTCGACGACCACGCGGTGCTGTTGGACCTGATCGAGGCGGGCGATGTCGCCGGGGCGGTCGCCGAGGCGCAACGTCACCTGGCATGGTCGCCCGTCTACACGATCGACGAGAACCACTCCGTTTTCCCGAGCCTGCTCAGCGACCGCCGCGAGGCCTGACGGATCGACGCGCGCGGCGTCAGCCGAAGCGCGACTCGACGTCGGTTGCGATCTGACCCTTCGCGATCTTGCCGCCGCTCGAACGGGGCAGCGCGTCGAGCACGACGAGGACCTCCGGCCGGATCTCCTTGGGTGTCGACCGTTCGTCGAGATGGGCGAGGAGCTGATCGAGGGTCAGCTCGGCCCCCGCGTGGAGCTCGACGTAGACACCGACCCGCTCGCCGAACAGCTCGTCGGGGACGGCGACGGCCGCGCTGAGTCCGACATCCGGGTGGGTGTTCACCTCGTCCTCCACCTGCGACGCCGAGATGTTCTTCCCACCGCGGATGATGAAGTCCGAGATGCGGCCGGTGACGGACAGGTAGCCGTCGGCGTCGATCGAGCCGATGTCGCCCATCAGCATCCAGCCGTCCGGGGTGAACAGATCCGCGTTCGCGTCTTCGTCGAGATACCCGAGGCAGGTTGCCGGTCCGCGACATGCGGGTCGCCCTTCACCGGGGATGTCCACCGGCTCGAGCGTGTCGTTGTCGAGCAGGCGGACCTGCATCTCCGGGACGATCCGACCAGCGGTGAGCAGTCGTTGGTCGAGGGGGTCGTCGGGCGTGGTGCCCGAGAGCACCCCGGTCTCGTTGGAGCCGTAGAACTGCAGGACGGTGCAGCCGCTGCGCGTCTCGAACTCCTCGGCCCGCTCACGGGGGACGGCCTCGCCGCCGGTGTACATCGACCGAAGTGTGGTGAGGTTGCGCCCGTCGAACGAGTCGTCGTTGAGCATCATCAGGAACTGGGTGCTCACGCAACAGAGCACCGTCACGCCATGGCGCTCGATCATCTCGAGTGCGTGTGTCGTCGAGAAGCGGCGGGACACGACCGTGGTCGCGCCGAGCACCAGGGGCGTGTAGTGGGCCGTCCACAGGCCGAATCCGAACGGCGCGGGGACGAGGGACATCACCACCTCGTCGTGTCCGACCCCGCTCCCGAGGCCGCCGAGCCGGGCCGCGAGATCGTGGAAGTAGAGCCACCGGTTCTGGAAGTGCAGCACACACTTGGGAAGCCCGGTCGTGCCCGATGTCGAGTTGATGAAGGACAGGTCGTCGGGGCCGATTCGCCGATCGTCGATGTCTGTTGCTCGGGGCGCGGATGTCGCCGCGCCGTTGACGACGATCTCACCGCCGAGTGCCGCCTCGAAGACCGGGACCTCGATGTGGGTCGTGAGATCGAGGCCGTTGTCGGTGAGCGCGCGGCGCAGCTCGGCGCCCATCGCGTCCCCCTGGTCCGCGAGGGTGACGAGCGTCCGGGACCCGGTCGTCCGGAGGAGGTGGGCCACTTCCCGGGCGTTTGCCCGTGCGCCGATACCGACCGTGATGACGCCGGCCTTCTCGAGGCCGAGGTAGACGGCGTGAACGGTGGGCGAATCGGGGATGAACGCCCCCACGCGGGTGCCCGGTTCGAGTCCTTCGGCGATGATCGCGTCCGCGACGCGGTCGCTTGCCGCATCGAGCGCCGCCCACGACAGCCGACCGTCGTCGCCGATGTACGCGATGTCGTCGGGCCGTCCCGCGGCGTGACGCCGGAGATGGTCGACGAGGGTGACATCGCCCCACCATCCGGCATCGCGGTAGGTCGCGGCGTCCGCCGGATCCACGGCGTTGCGAAACGCCGGCTCGCCGTCGTTGTCCATCAATGATTTAATCATCTATAAGATACTTGCATATCGGCCGCGGGGTAGCGAGAATGGCGCACCAGGGGGAACGATGAACGATCACACGGAGCCGCGCTAGTGGCTCGCCTCGATCCGATGGACTTCGACGACCTCGAAGGCGAGCACGCGGTCCTGTTCGACACGTTGCGGGAGTCGTACGGACAGCTGCCGAGCAGCTTTCTCACACTCGGTCGCATGCCATTGCTCCTCGACGCCCTGTCACGGATGGCGATCGCGACCCTTGGTGAGGGTCGCATCGACGTGGGGCTCAAGTGGATGGTCTCCCATGTGGCGAGCCGCGCCGCGGGGTGCAGCTACTGCTCCGCCCACACCGGCTATCACGCGGCCGAGACCGCCGGCGTCCCCGTCGAGAAGGTCGAGGCGCTGTGGGGCTTCGAGACGAGCGAGCTCTTCGACGACCGGGAGGTCGTCGCGCTGCGGATCGCCCGCGACGCCGCCCTGACGCCGAACCAGGTCACCGACGGGCATTTCGAGGATCTCAAGCGCCACTTCTCCGACGACGAGATCGTGGAGCTGATCGCACCGGTCGCGATGTTCGGCTTCCTCAACCGCTGGAACGACACGTTCTCGACCGACCTCGAGCAGGAGCCCTCCTACTTCGCCGCCCAGCACCTCGCCGAGGCGGGCTGGGAGGCCAAGCCGCCGTCCGCGCCGGCAGAGCCCGATGATCGGGAGCGACCATGACGGCCGGTGTCCATGTCGTCGCGACCGGCTTCCGATTCCCGGAGGGACCGTCGGTCGCGCCCAACGGCGACATCTGCGTCGTGGAGCTCGCCGGTGGTCGGGTCTCACGGGTCACCCCCGACGGCGAGGTCACGACGTTCGCCGTCCTCGGTGGGTCGCCCAACGGTTCGGCCTTCGGGCCGGACGGCCACCTCTACGTCTGCAACGGCGGCGGGCGGTGGGCCGCGGAGACATCGACGGGCGGATCGGTCGGGCCGGCCGACGGCGACAGCCTCATCCAGCGCGTCGACCCGGACGGCCGTGCCGCCACGCTCATCGCCGCGGTCGGGGATCGACCGCTCAACGCTCCGAATGACATCTGCTTCGACGCCGACGGCGGATTCTGGTTCACCGATCCCGCCTGGCCCGACGCCACCGGCGAGACGCCGGCCGGAACGATCTGCTGGAGCGACACGGACGGCAGGGTCGTCGATGCCCACACCGGGCTCGAGTTCCCGAACGGCCTCGGCGTGACGCCCGACGGCGAGACGCTCATCGTCGCCGAGTCGCGGACCAACCGACTGGTCGCCCTCCCCATCCTCGGCGCCGGTCGATTGGGCACCCCTCGCCACTTCGCCGACCTCCCCGGCGGGTTCCCGGACGGATTGTGTTTCGACGCCGAAGGCAACGTGCTGTGTGCCGGTCACGGCGCGGGGAGCGTGGTCGTCTACGGCCCCGCAGGCGGCCCGGCGATCGAGACGATCACCTTCGACGATGCCGACATCACGAATGTGTGCTTCGGCGGACCGGACATGTCCTCGCTCTTCGTCACGGAGTCGGACGGAGGGCGTCTCGTGCGCGTCGAGCGCGACGTGCCCGGCATGGTCCTGTTCCCGGATCGGGCGCGGCAGGCAGGGGGTGGTGACTGATGCGCGGTGACCTCGAGTGGGGAACCATCCCGCGGATGTTGGCCGACTCGGTCGAGCGTCATGGCGACCGCGAAGCACTGGTCGACGGTGACCTCCGCCTCTCGTATCGGGAGCTGGGCGATCGCGTCGACATGGCGGCCAAGGCCTTCATCGCCGAGGGGCTCGAGGTCGGTGACCGCGTGGCGATCTGGGCGCCGAACATCCATCAGTGGGTCGTGGCGGCGCTCGGCGCGCTCTCGGCCGGCGGCGCGATCGTCCCGCTGAACACCCGCTACAAGGGTGAGGAGGCGGCGTACATCCTGTCGAAGTCCCGCTCGTCGGTCCTGTGCACGGTCAACGGTTTCCTCGGCACCGACTATGTGGCTCAGCTCCGCGCCGCGATGGGTGCGGCCGCCGCCGACCGTCCGGTCGACGGTCTCCCGGACCTGCGACGGATCGTCCTCATGGCCGGCGACCCGGTCGACGACACCACGCCGTGGGACGCGTTCCTCCGGCAGGGTGAGGGTGTCACGGACGAGCGACTCGCCGAGCGGCAGGCCGAGATCGGCCCGGACAGCCTGAGCGACATCCTGTTCACCGCGGGGACGACCGGGAAGCCGAAGGGGGCGATGCTCACCCACGGGTCGACATTGCGGCAGTTCGCCGACTGGACCGAGATCATCGGTCTCGGCGCGGATGACCGCTACCTCATCGTGAATCCCTTCTTCCATGTCTTCGGGCTCAAGGCCGGCTTCACCTCGGCGCTGATGCGCGGCGCCACGGTCATCCCCATGGCGACGTTCGACATCGACGAGGCACTGGCGACCGTCGAACGGGAGCGGATCACCATGTTCCCCGGCCCGCCCACGATCCACCAGGCGGTCCTGAATCATCCGCGACGCGACGAGTTCGACCTCTCCTCCCTGCGGCTGTCCACCACCGGTGCGGCGGATGTCCCCGAGGAGATGATCCGGCGCATGCGCGAGGAGCTCTCCTACGAGGTGGTCGTCACCGGCTACGGGCTCACCGAATGCACCGGCGCCGCCACGATGTCGCGTCACGACGATCCGATCCCGAAGATCGCCCGGACATCGGGCCGGCAGCTCCCCGGCCTCGAGGTGCAGATCGTCGATGACGACCTGCACGAGCTGCCGCGAGGCACGCAGGGAGAGATCGTGATCCGCGGCTACGGCATCATGCTCGGCTACTTCGACGAGCCCGAGCAGACGGCGACCGCAATCGACCCGAGTGGATGGCTCCGGTCGGGTGACCTCGGGGTCATGGACGACGAGGGCTACGTCTCCATCACCGGGCGCAAGAAGGACATGTTCATCGTCGGGGGCTTCAACACCTACCCCGCGGAGGTCGAGGGAGTCCTGCTCACCCACGACGCGATCGCCGAGATCGCGGTGGTCGGCGCGCCGGACGAGCGCCTCGGTGAGGTCGGCATGGCCTGGGTGATCGTCCGGGATGGCGCGACGGTCGAACCGGAGGAGATCATCGAGTACGCCCGTGAGCGGCTCGCCAACTACAAGGTCCCCCGCTACGTCGAGTTCGTCGACGAACTTCCCGTGAGCGCCGCAGGCAAGGTCCTCAAGCGGGACCTGGTCGAACGCGCGGCGCAGCTCCTGTCCGACCGGGCCTGACGACAACGACATGAGAAGCGTGACGTTCGACGAGGCCATCGCGGCGCGATCCGCCGGCGACGGCCGGTTCGCCGTGTCCGTTCCGCCGTCGTGGACGGCCGGCGACCT
>BQJV01000105.1 GCA_021604885.1 Acidimicrobiales bacterium | reverse complement strand
GTCGTGCTCGAACGTGTCGGCATCCGGCGCCCGCAGTTCGTGCGGGATCCGGGTGCGGGCGACGATCGTTCCGTCGGGCGTGACGGCGACGGCCTTCACCGAGGTCGTGCCGATGTCGATGCCGACTGAGACGGCGGTGTCGGCGACGTTGCCCACGGATTCCTCCCTCGCTCGGGCGCAAAACTAACGTCTGCGTCATGTCGCGACCGGTAGCCCTCGTCACGGCTCCCTTGCGGGGGCCGGCGCTGGAGGAACTGCGCACGATCGCGGACGTCGTGTTCGACCCGTGGATCGAGTACCGGCCGATCAAACTGCACGGCCCCGACGACCTGGCGGCGCGGATCCAGGAGCTCGGCGCGTCGATCGTGATCTGCGAGGCGGACTTCTGCATGGGGCCCGTGCTCGACCTGCCGCTGACCGTCATCGGGTCGACCCGCGGCGATCCGACGAATGTCGATGTCGACGCGGCGACGGCCGCCGGCATTCCCGTGGTGCACACGCCCGGGCGCAACGCGGACGCGGTTGCGGAGATGACCGTTGCGCTGCTGATGGCCCTCACCCGCCACGTCGTGCCGGGCCACCGGGACATGACCGAGGGCACGATCCACGGCGAGTCGCTGCCGTACCAGCGCTATCGGGCGTGGCAGGTGGCCGGCCGGACCGCCGGCCTCATCGGGCTCGGGGCGGTCGGTCGGGCCACGAAGTGGCGCCTCGAAGGGCTCGGCATGCGGGTGATCGCGACGGACCCCTTCGCGGACGACGCCACCCACGAACTGGACGACCTGCTGGCCGAGGCGGATGTCGTGTCCATGCACGCGGCGGTCACGCCGGAGACGTTCGGCATGATGAACGCGCCGAAGTTCGCGCTGATGAATCCTGGCGCCGTCTACGTCAACTCGGCGCGCGCCGGCCTCCACGACGTGGACGCGGTGGTCGCTGCGCTCGACTCAGGTCACCTCGCCGGCGCCGCGCTGGACCATGTGGACGGGGAGACCCTGGCCGAGGGGCATCCGCTGCTGGGTCGTGCGAACGTCGTCCTCACACCCCACATCGGCGGAGCGACCTATGACGTCGAGATCCGCCAGACGGAGATGATCGTCGCCGACGTGAAGGCGATCCTGAACGGCGAGACGCCGACCCACTGCAAGAACCCGGAGGTCCTCCCGTGAGCACGAACCCCGACGTCCGTCAGGCGGTGGTCGACACCGCCATGGAGATGTTCACGATCGGTCTCGTCGTCGGCACCGCCGGCAATGTGTCGGGCCGACTCGCCGACGGCTCGGTCGCGATGACGCCGTCGTCCGTGCCGTACCCGGACATCACGCTGCCGGGTCTCGCGATCGTGGACCTCGACGGGGAGATCGTCGAGGGATCCGCCCGGCCGTCGAGCGAGAAGGCGATGCACCTGAACTGCTATCGCTCGTTCCCGGAGGTCGGTGGGGTCGTGCACTGCCACCCGGCGCACGCCTCGATGTTCGCGATCGCCCGCCGGGCTATTCCGGCGTGCATCGAGGAGGTCATCGTCTACATCGGCGGCGACATTCCGGTTGCCGAGTACCGCACGACCGGCAGCGACGAGCTGGCCGACGAGGTCGTCCGCCACCTCGGCGCGCGGGGCGCGGTGCTGATGGCGAACCACGGTCTGCTGTGCGTCGGCAAGTCCCCCGAGGATGCTCTGCACACGGCGGCCGTCGTCGAGCACACGGCGAAGATCGTCGCCGGCGCCGAGGCGCTCGGCGGGGTCGTCCCGCTGCCCGACGAGATCATCGAGAACTTCACCAACATCTACGGCATGATCCGCGGCTCCTGGCAGCCGCCGCATCTCGCCGAAGCATCCTGAGCCCCTGAAACTGGAGAGAACCCATGCCCAACCCGGTCGACATGAACAATCTCGGTCACACGTCGTACGAGGTCGACGGTCCCATCGGGATCGTCACGATCGATCGCGCCGACAAGGCGAACGCCGTCAATCAGCAGACCCTCGACGAGATGGACGCGTGCTTCCGCGCCGCCGAGGAGGACCCGGACGTCAAGGTCATCGTCCTGCGGGCGGAGGGGAAGCACTTCTCGTCGGGCCACGACATGTCCGGCTCCGATGACGCGATCGGCGACAGCGCCGACCCCGACAAGGCCCGCCAGTCGTCACAGCTCGACTGGGAGGAGCGCGGGCTCCAGGCGATCTTCGAATGGGAGCGCATCCACTATCTCGGCTACAGCCGCCGTTGGCGCGACATCCCGAAGCCGACGATCGCCGCCGTGCAGGGCGCGTGCATCGCCGGCGGGCTGATGCTGTGCTGGCCGATGGACCTCATCATCGCGGCGGACAACGCCCACTTCTCCGACCCGGTTCTGCGGATGGGGATCGGTGGGGTCGAGTACCACGGACACACGTGGGAAATCGGTCCCCGCAAGGCGAAGGAGATGCTGTTCACGGCGCGGCGCTTCCCCGCCGAGGAGGCGGAGAAGCTCGGCATGGTGAACCGCGTCGTCCCGCTCGACGACCTCCTCGACGAGACGATGACCCTCGCCCGCGAGATCGCGGAGATGCACCCGTTCGCCCTCACCCAGGCGAAGCGCATCGTCAACCAGACCCAGGACATCCAGGGCTTCTACAACGCCCTGCAATCAGGCTTCGACATGCACACCGTCGGTCACGGCAACGCCATGACCATCAACGGCTACCCCGTCCTCGTGAACCTCTCCCAGATGAAAGAACAAAACAGCTGACCCCGCCCCGTCGTGGCTTCTTAACCGAGTTGTGGTCGTGAGACGACCACAACTCAACTAAGAAGCGGAGAAGGGGACGCTGGCGTAGCCGGCGACGTTGGACATCTGGACGCGTTCGCAGCGGGCCTCGTCGATCTCGTAGGCGGGCCAGCGGCGACGGATCTCGTCGAACGCCACGGCGCACTCCATCCGGGCGAGCGCAGCGCCGAGGCAGGTGTGGATGCCGTGGCCGAGCGACAGGGCGAGCCGTTGCTCCCGGTTGATGTCGAAGGTGGTCGCCGTCGGACCGAACTCGCGCTCGTCGTGATTCGCCGCTCCGGTCACGATGAAGACGGGCTTGCCGGCCTCGACGGTGACCCCGTGCCACTCGGTGGCGTGCACCGACAGCCGACCCTGGTACTGCGATGGTGCCCAGTAGCGGAGGACCTCCTCGACCGCGGCGGTCGTCTTGGTCGGGTCGCCCTGGAGCTTCGCCCATTCGTCGGGCCAGCGATGGAACAGCACGGCGCCGTTCGCCACCGCCTTGGTCACCGTCTCGCTTCCCGCCGCGGCGAGCAACGAGGCGAACCCGGCGATGTCGTTGTCCGTCAGATTCGTCAGCTCGCCGTCGTCGGTCTCGACCTGCGCCTCGACGAGAGTCGACGTGAGGTCGTCGCCGAGATGGCGCCGTTTGTCCTGCACGAACTCGATGAAGTAGACGGCCTGGTTGATCGCGGCCTCCGCCTGCGCCGCGGTGCCCAATGCCTGCCCCTCCTCCCGGCGCAGCATCGCGTCGGTCTGATGGCGGATCATCTGCCAGTCCGCTTCGGGAACGCCGAGGATCGCGCAGATGATCTCCACCGGGAACGGACCGGAGAAGTCCGCGACGAGATCGAACTCGTCGCGGTCCATCAGGGGATCCACGTACTTGGTGATGCCGGCGCGGATGAGGTCGCCGTAGCGGGCCATCGCCCGCGGTGTGAACGACCGGGACACGAGCTTGCGATATCGCGTGTGCTCCGGCGGGTCCATCATGATCATGGAGTTGGCCATGCTCATGTCGAAATCCGGATCGCTGAGCTGCTCGTACGTTAGACCGTGCGTCGACGTGAAGTTCTCGGTGTCGCGGTGCACAGCGACGCAGTCATCGAAGCGGCTGAAGGCATAGAAGTCGTACGTCTCGCTGTGGAAGCACGGAGCGTGCTCCCGGAGCCCGGCGTACATCTCGGTCGGGTCGTCGAAATACTCACGGCTGAACGGATCGAACTCGACGGTCATCATGGTCCCCTTTCTGGATCTCCCCCCTTTTCGGATCTGCGTTCAGTTGTGGTCGTCTGACGACCACAACTTGGTTAAGAAGCCGGTGCGAGGGGGCGGATCATGGATTCCTGGGTGAAATTGGCGGCGAGGGTGCCGTCGTGGGTGCGGACGGTGCCGGTGCCGTAGCCGCGGGCGCCGGCGAGGCTGACGCCGTGCTGGGCGATCAGGCACCAGTCGTCCATGCGGACGGGGCGGTGGAACGACAGCGAGTGGCCCGTCACCGCGGTGTGCAGCGACACATGGGCGTCGGCGACGCTCACGCCGTCGAACGGTCGGAGCAGGGTGGCGATCACGTTGAGATCCGTCGCGTAGGCGGCGAGCGCCTGGTGGGTCGTGAGGTCGTCGGGGAGGTCACGGTCCGAGATGCGCGACCAGAAGGCGAAGTCCGCCTCGGCCGAATCCCGGTCGGCGAGGTCGACGCCGCCGACCACGCGGTTGTCCCACGGGATCATCGTCGACTCGTCCGGCGTGGCATCGTCGGGGGAGCCGACGTCGGGCATGGCGTCGTGGTGGTCGTGCGGACTCTCCTCGGAGCTGTCGTGCATCGACAGTTGGGCGACGAAGAACGTCTTGCCGTTCTGCGCGGCGCTGATGCGCCGCGTCGCGAACGCACGGCCGGTCTGGGTCTCCTCGACCTCGAAGGTCAACGGCTGGTCGAGCGACCCCTCGCGGGGGAACAGGCAGGTCAGCGAGCGCACGGTCTTCCCCTCGCTCGTCGCCGCGCCGAGCGCGATCGCCTGGGCGAGGAGTTGGCCGCCGAAGATGCGGCGATAGTCCATCTCGATGTTGGGTGCTGTCCAGGTCGTCGGGCCGGTCTGTTCGACGGCGAGACACCCGAGGACGGCATCGAGTTCAACGAGAGCCATCGGTGGCCTCCAAGGTTGGTTGATCGGGTGGGAGCAGGTCGATGATCCGGCGCATCCACACGTCGCCGATGTTCGTCTCCTCGCCCGCACCGGCGGTGTCATAGCCGCCCTTCATGACCATCGCCGTCAGCACCTGGCGGTGGCCGAGGAACCCGAGGACGACGTCGATGTCGTTGCCCAGCGTCTCGCGGGAGTACTCCGTGACGCCCTCTGCGACGAGTGCCGCGTGGTACACGTCGGTGAGCTCGTCGAGTTGCGCACGGGCATCGGCGCCCGGCTCGAGTGCGGCAGACAGGGCATAGCCAACGTCCCATGCGGGTGGCCCGCTGCTCGTCGTGCCGAAGTCGATCATCACCAGGTCGCCGTCGTCGAGGAACAACATGTTGTCCGTTCGGGCGTCGCCGTGGAGGAGCGTGTACGGCTCGTTCAACCGCTCGAGCACGGCGGGGAGGTGCTCCTGGGTCCAGTCCATGACACGGCGGTGGGAGTCCTGCAGCGCGGGCGTGCGCTCGAAGGTCTCGTCGACCCACAGGTCGTAGCCGGCGCGCAGGAAGGTGTAGTTCTGTGAAGCGGTGTCGTAGCTCGTGGCGGGATCCGTCGACAGGCGTGGATCGCGCCAGAACGCGGCGTGCATGCGCGCCAGCGCCCGCAGGATCGCCTCGATGTCGTCGCGGGGGACCGTCTGATCGAGCGGCGTCACCCGTGCGCCGGCGATGTACTCCATCAGGACGACGTAGCGCCGCTTCGTCGGTCGGATGAGCTTGTTGACTCGCCGTGCGATGAACCGGGCGATCGGTGCCGGCATGCGGTTGACCAGCCGTGCCGACTTCCGGCGTTTCTCGAGGTCCGGGCCCGGGTCCATCTCGGCGTAGTGGCAGCGGGGAATGCGCAGCGGCATGTCCGCCCCGAGCCCCTGGTAGAACCAGATCTCCCGTTCGTAGGCACCTTCGCCCTCGGTGACCCCTCGATGGGCGGAGTCGGTCGGGAACTTGGCGACGATCTCGCGGGGGAGTGCGTCGTCGTCGCGATCCCACTCGATCGTGACCTTGGTGGTGATCCCGGAGAAGCCGACGCCCGACCCGGGTGCATCGGTCGTGAAGCCCGTGACGCGAGCGCTGCCGTTGCCGAGGGTCGCGGTCAGCCACTCGTTGGTGAGTTGCTCGGGGCGCTGCGGGATGAACTCGGCGAGTCCGCGCTTCGCCACTGTCAGCCGTTCTCGATCGGATGGAACAGGGGCACGAAGAACTCGCCGTTCTCCTCGAACTCGACCTCGACCCGCATCCCGATCCGAACGGCGTCCACGTCGCAGCCCACGATGTTCGTGCCGAGCCGGATCGTCGGGTCCTCGTCCAACTCGACCAGGGCGAACGCGTAGGGCGGCTCGAACCCGGGGATCCATTCCTTGCGGTTGATCGTGAAGGTCGCGACCGTTCCCGTCCCTGCCACGGCCTCCGGCGCGAGCGCACGCGAGTGGCAGTACGGGCACACCGGACCGGGTGGGTGGATCCAGCGCCGACAGTCGCCGCAGCGCTGGAGGTGGAGCCGACCGTCCGCGCCCGCCGTCCAGTAGAACTCGCCCTCGGCGTGCGGGCTGATGAAGCGGGGCGGGGGTCCGTCGCTCATCGGATCTCCTTGGTGAGCAGCAGGCAGCCGGACTCGGGCCCGCCACCGGCACCGACTGCGGCGACCTCGCAGTCCGCGACCTGCACGTTCGCCGTGCCTCGGAGTTGCATGACGCCCTCGTGCAGGAACCCGAAGCCGTGGAGCCGTCCGCCGGAGAGCTGGCCGCCCCAGGTGTTGAGCGGAAGCTCGCCGTCGGGTGCGATGCGCGAACCGCCCTCGACGAACGGGCCGCCCTCGCCCTTGCCGCAGAAGCCGAGCGCTTCGATCCAGGCCATGGCGAGCCACGAGAACCCGTCGTAGAGCTGGGCGGTGTCGACGTCCGCCGCCGTGAGCTCGGTGCGTTCCCACATGGACGCGGCGGAGTCGCGCATGGCCATCGTCGTCAGGTCGTCGAACTGGTCCCAGGACGGGCGACCGCGCAGCGCGGTGCCCATCGCGTTCACGTGAACGGCGCCGTTGGGCGCGTCCGGCGCGTAGTCGCGGTGCGACACGATCACGACGGTGGATCCGTCGCACGGCACGTCGCAGTCGTAGAGGCCGAACGGATCACTGATCATCCGGATGCCGAGGTAGTCGTCCATCGTCATCGGGTCGGTGTAGATCGCCTGCGGGTTGCTCGCGGCGTTGGTGCGGGCGTTGATCGCGATCGCGCCGAGCTGCTCACGGGTCGTGCCGTAGTCGTGCATGTGGCGCTGGGCGTAGCAGGCGATCCAGTTCGCCGCGGACGTCACGCCGTAGGGGATGAGGTACTGGAACGCGGGCGGCATGCCGCCACCCATACCCCCGCCCCCGCCGCCAGCCCGCACTGCGCCGCCGCTGCCCTCCACGACGGTACGGAAGACGAGCACGTGACGCGCCAGCCCGGCCGCCACTGCGAGCACCGCCTTGTGGACGGCGCCGAGTTGCCCGCTCGTCTCGAGGGCGCCGTCGCGCCAGTTCAGCGAGAAGCGCAGGGCGTCGTGCAGCTCGGCCCCGGAGATGCCGCCGAACGGGCCGCCCGAGCCGGGATAGGTCGAGATGCCGTCGATGTCGTCGACGGTGAGTCCGGCGTCCTCGATCGCGCGGAGCGACGCCTCGATCGTGAGGTCGAGCCCGGTTCGGTACAGCCGTCGCCCGATCTCCGACTGCGCCGCGCCACTGATGACCGCCTGACGTTCGATCGGCTCGTTCACGTGGATGATCCTGTCTCGAAGAGTTGGCTGACGACCACATTGGCGGCCCCTTCGGCGGGGCCTTCCCAGCCGACGCGACCGTGGTCGAGGATCGCCACGTGGTCACAGAGCGCGAGCGCGTGCTGGATGTGCTGTTCGACGATGAGCAGCGCCGTTCCGCTGGTGCGGATGGACGCAAGCGTCTCGTAGACCTCGTCGACGACGATCGGCGCGAGACCGAGGGACAGCTCGTCGGCGATCAGGAGTCGTGGCTTCTCGACGAGCACTCGTGCGAGCGACAACATCCTCTGCTCGCCGCCGGACAGCGTGCCCGCGAGTTGTCGCCGTCGTTCGCCGAGTCTCGGGAACAGCGCGTAGGCCTCGCTGAGGGCGCCGGCCACCCGTGCTTTGCCGAGTGACTGGCGGAACGAGAGAACCAGGTTCTCCTCGACCGTGAACGTGGCGAACACCGAGCGCCCCTCCGGCGCGTGGGCGATTCCGGCGCGAGCGAACTCATAAGTGCGGCGGCCGCTCATGTCGCGACCGTCGACGAGCACGGCGCCGGTCGCGGCGGGGACGAGGCCGCTCGCGACGCGGGCGACCGTCGTCTTGCCCGCGCCATTCGCACCGAGCAGCGCGACGGCGGCACCCGGCATGATCGTGAGCGACACACCGAAGAGGGCGCGGAACGGCCCGTACTCGGCGCTGACGTCGCGCAGTTCGAGGAGGGGCGCGTCAGCCATCGGACACCTCGAGCGTGCCCAGGTATGCGTGGCGTACCGCGGGGTTTGCGAGCGTCGCTCGAGTCTCGCCCTGCGCGATGAGAGAGCCGAAGTCGAGGACGTAGAGTCGCTCGGTGAAGGTGGACACCAGCTCCACGTCGTGCTCGACGAGAAGGATCGCGAAGCCCTTCTCGGACTGGATGCTGCGCAGCGTCGCCGCGAGCGCCTCGGTCTCCTCGGGGTCGAGCCCCGAGGACGGCTCGTCCAGGAGCAGGAGCTTGGGTTCGGTCATCAACGCCCGACCGACCTCGACGAGCCGACCCTGGCCGAGGCTGAGCGCCTCGATCGGTTCCGTCGCGAGTTCGAGCAGGCCGAGCATGTCGAGTACGGCGTCGCACCGGTCGACCTCGACGGCGGTCGGCCGGCCCCGGCCGAGGAGGTCCTTCCAGAACGACCCGGTCCCGTTGTGGATCCGTTCCGCGATGAGCAGGTGCTCCCGCACGGTCGTGTCCGCGAAGAGTTCGATCCGCTGGAATGTGCGGCC
>BQJV01000104.1 GCA_021604885.1 Acidimicrobiales bacterium | reverse complement strand
CTCGCGAAGGAGCCGGGCACCCTCGAGCCGACGGTGTTCCACCAGGATCACCCCTACTTCTCGGTCGACGGCGAGGTCGTCTGCACCACCTGGATCCCGCTCGACGTCGTCACCCGGGACACCGGTGGGATGGGCTACGTGCGAGGCAGCCATCTCGACGAGCGGGACTGGCGACCGAATCTCTTCGTCACCCGTGAGGCGATTCCGGGGGCCGACGGTGAGGACGTCCCTGACTTCCACGCCGATCCCGGCGACGCCGACATCGTCTGGATCGACGCCGAACCCGGCGACGTGATCGTCCACCACGCCCGCACGCTCCACGGTGCGGGACCGAATCGATCCGCCACGCTGCGGCGGCGCGCGATCTCGATCCGCTACTGCGGCGCCGGCGTCACCTTCCGCCGCCGAGCGCTCACCCCGAAACCGCACCACGAATCCATGAACGACGGCGACCCACTGGGCCCACCCGCGTTCCCCCAGGCCTGGCCCTGAACGCGGGCCGCAGGATGCTGCGACAACGCGAAACCGGCGTGCATCGCCGACCGAGGTCGGAGACACACGCCGGTCTCAGTCCGAGTGCGGGTAGGGGTTACTCGGACGGGGGATTCACTCCGGGGACTGGTTGGTCTTCGAGACGCTCAGGCCGCCTTCTTCGTTGCCCCAGGCCTCGACGATCCACAGGATGCCGTCGCCTTCGAAGTCGATCTTGGCGATCTCGGCCGGGCTGCCCTGGTTGTAGTCCCAGAAGCCGATGCCCTCGGCGAGCTCCCACTCCTTGACGTAGACCAGGCCGTCGCTCCACAGCTTGAACTTCACGGCGCCGACGCCCTCGACCTCGACCCACTGGTAGATCGGCTCGAACGGGGGAGCCTCGTCCCAGAAGTGGAGCTCGACCTCACCGAAGTCGTTGATGAGCGCCTTGCCGTACCAGATCCATTCACCGTTGGTGAAGCCGACGTAGACCTTCCAGCCCTCACCCTGGATGATGTCGTGGTCGTAGCCCTCGTTCGGGGAGACGTTGCCGACCCAGAGGGTCTCGCCCTCGCGTTCGACGATGAAGCTGCCCTTGCCCTCGACGACCACCTCGAAGCGGTCGACGACGGGTTCCGGCTCGTCGTACTTGACGGTCGTGGTCGTCGTGGTGGTCGTCGTCGTCGGGATCACGAGGTCGCTGACGTCGACCTGGAGCTCGTCACGCACACCCTCGAAGATCGTGATGATCTTGATGACGTCACCCTTCTTGATGACGATGCGGATGCCGTCGTCCGTCAGGTCGATCGAGTAGATCTCCCAGCCGGCCACGAGGTCCGTGTGGAGCAGTTCGAAGCCGTCGCCGTCGACGGCGACCTCGGCTGCCCCGAGGGGACCGAGGCTCAACACCTTCGTCTCCTCTTCGGCGACCACGGGCTCCGGCGTGTCGTCGCCGTCGGTGCCGTCATCGTCATCCCCGTCGGTGTCGTCGGACTCGGGGGCGTCGTGGACATCGCCGTCGGCGTCGCCGATGTCGGGAAGATCGTGATCCGGTGCGTCGGCATCGTCGCCGCCGTCGTGGGCGGTCTCGGTGGCGGGCTGGTCCGCCCCGTCGGCGGCCATCGCCGCCGCGCCGAGGCCGAGGATCGGCACCATGGCGAGGCAGGCGATCATGCGGCGAACGTGGCCGACTCGGGCGGCCTTCATGCGGGGCCGGAGGCCCTCGAGGATCTCATCGGTGTGGGGGTTCATCGCGCTGCTTCCTTGCGGCCGGAGACCGCCGGTTCCTGACGGCCGAGCTTTTCGGCCATGCGTGGCTTGAGGGATCGACGGGCACGGCTCAGATGGAAACGGAACGCGCCGGGCGAGATGCCCATGCGGTTCGCGGCTTCCTCGGTGCTGAAACCGTCGCCGTAGTAGAGATCGACAGCTTTCCGCTGCTGCGGGGGCAGGAGATCGAGCGCATCGTCGAGTCCGTCGACGCTCTCGATGTCGGCGACGGCCGTGACCGTCATGGGCTCGGACACGAGCTTCGGCAACGCGTTCTCCCGGGTCGTCCGCTGCCGGTGCTGATCGCGCACGACGTTGACCGCCACGCGCCGCACCCATGCGGCCGGTTCCCGGTAGTGCCCGACCCGCCACCACCGTGCGTATGCCCGGACGTACGCCTCTTGGGCGGCGTCGTGTGCATCGTCGGTTCGTGTGCCGTCGAGCTCCAGGCCCCGGACCGTCTGGTCATAGGAATCCCGGAAGAAGTCGTCGAAGTCTCGGGCCATGCCCTACCTCTCTGCCTGATGTTGCTGCCGTGCATCGCCGACGCCTCCCACGCATCTCACGTGCGAGCCCCCGGTTTTGTTTGGCCACGCGCAGAAATTTCCTGGACGCCCGGCTCCATCGGCGTCAGAGCAGCAAAACCAACCGTGCCGGCTCAGTGCGGGTGCATACCGCCGTCGGCGACGAGGACCTGGCCGGTCACGTAGGACGCGCCGCGGCCGGCGAGGAACAGGCCGGGGCCGACCATCTCGTCGGGCTGCGCCGGTCGGCCGAGCAGGGTGCCCCCGCCCATCGCTGCCGGTGCGCCTTCACCGAGGTTGCGCGTCATGTCGGTGTCCACGGGCCCGGGCGCGAGGGCGTTCACCCGGATGCCCTTGTCGGCGAGCTCGCCGGCGAACGAGCGGGTGACCGACAGCAACGCCGCCTTCATCGCCGCGTACATCGAGACGCCGCGAGCGAACTGGAACGCGCCGACGCTGATCACATTGACGACCGCGGCGTGCTCCGCGGCCTCCAGGTGGGGCACGGCCGCCTGGATCAGCAGGGCCGGACCCCGCAGGTTCACCTCGAAGGACTTCTGCCATGTGGCGTCGCTCTGCGCGCCGATCGGGGCGGCCAGGGCGTTCGCCGCGTTGTTGATCACGATGTCGACGCCGCCGAAGCGGTCGACCGTCGCCCCGACCAGGCGGTCCGCGCCATCGGCATCGCCCATGTTGAGCGGCACGCCCAGCGCCTCGGCGCCCTTCGATTCCAGATGGGCCTGCGTCTCGGCGCAGGCGTCCTCCTTCCGACTCGCGACGACGACGTTGGCGCCACCCGCGGCCAGCCCCTCGGCGAGCGCACGGCCGATGCCACGGGTGCCACCCGTGACGATGGCGGTCTGACCGGTGAAGTCGTAGAAGGTCGAGATCTGCTCAGCGTCCATGGGCGGCGACGCTAGCCGCTTGCCCCGGCGAGCTCGACGGCGTGCTCGTAGAGCAGACGGTCGAATTCCGTGTCCGCCGTGATCTTCTCGATGAGCGCCTGAGGGGCGGCGATGCTGGGATCGCCGACGTTGGCGTGGGGAACGGCCCGCAGCTCGAGACCCGTCCGGGCAGCGATCCGCTGCACGACGGAGGGAAGATCCGACGTGACCCCGACACAGTCGTAGCGGGCGAGGGTCGCCTTGGCGCCATCGAGTTCGGCGGGACCGACCGTCATCGGGCGGGAGATTCCCGTCCGCCAGAATTGCGAGAGTCCGGCGGCGAGTTCGGCACGGGCGGACTCGTCCATCGCGCCGGCGTCGACCGCCGTCGCGGCAGCGGCCTCGCGTGCCTCGGTGTCCGCGAAGAGTTGCGTCTGATAGTTCGTCAGCCGGCTGCGCCATCCGTCGATGGCGTAGATCTCCTCGATGTCGTCGGGGGTGTCCGGCGCGCGACGTACCTGTCGCAGGTGGGAGATCGTGCGCGCCACCGGCTCGCGCAGGACCGTGATCTTGTACGCGTCCGGGGCGACGGCGAACGCCACCCACGCCGGCTGGTGGACACTGATCAGTCGCAGGGCGGCGCGCTCGTCAGCATCGAGCTCGCGCAGGACGTGGCTGAACGTCTTCGAGGCGACCGTCGTCCGTTCCCCCTCCTCTCTCGGAAAGACCTCGGTGGCCGAGAAACACGACTGCAGCACCCGTCCGATCGACGTGCCGCCGGTCTTCATCACGTGCGTGTAGAAGATCTGGCGGGGCATCGGAGCAGTGTGGCACAGGCCTCAATCGGCCAGAAGTCCGAACAGCATCTCGAAGAAGTGGTCGCTCGGGTAGTGGCTCACGATGTCGATGTTCGGCGCGGCATCGGTGATGCCGAGCTGGTCGACGTCCATGACGCCACGCTGGGGGCCGTCGCCGACCATCACGTCGACCCAGAGTCGACGCATCTCGGCCCCGCTGGGGTCGATGGCGTGGGCCATCGCGATCGGGTCGGGCAGGTCATCGCCCTCGAGCCCGTTCGACATCGCGAACTCCCGCACGACGCGGGCGATGCTCACCGCGAAGTCACCGAGCGGGGTGCCGAGCGCCTTCATCGCCTCGTGGCGAGCCTCGGTCACGACCGCCGACGCGATCGAGATGTCCCATCCGACGAGCTCGAGCGGCAGGCCGGAGCGGGCGACGATCTGGGCGGCCTCGGGATCGGCCCAGAAGTTGTACTCGGCCATCGCCGAGACGTTGCCGGGGCCGTTCACGCCGGTGCCACCCATGACGACCACCCGGTCGACGGCATCCACGATCGCGGGCTCCCGCATGACCGCGAGCGCGACGTTGGTGAGCGGGCCCAGGGTGACGAGCGTGATCTCCCCCGGTGCGCCGAGGATCGTGTCGACGAGCACGTCGCACCCTCGTCCCTCCGCCGGGGTCCGTCCGGAGAGGGGCAGACCGCAGTCGCCCATCCCGTCGGCGCCATGGACGTATTGGGCGGTCTCGAGTGTGCGCATCATCGGCTGTTGCGCACCCGCGTAGACCGGGACGTCGGCACCGCAGAACTCGACCGTGTACAGCGCGTTCTGCACCGCCTGGTCGAGTCCGACGTTGCCGCAGGCGACGGTGATCGCCTCGACCTGGACGTCGGGATGACGCAGGGCCATCACCAGGGCGACGGCATCGTCGGACGCGGTGTCGGTATCGATCAGAAAGCGACGCATCGGGCGAGCCTAGGACGCGGCGGGGCCTGCGGTCAGTCCTCGCGGCGGAATCCGACTCTGTGGCTGGCCGACCACTCCCCGTGATAGAACGAGGGCGTGTTCACGCGGCTCGGCAACTTCGCGGTGCGTCGTCGCGGCTTCGCCCTGACCCTGACGACGGTGGTTCTCGTCGTCGCCGCGCTCCTGGGGCCGGGCGTGATCGATCGACTCGCCGGCAGCGGCTTCGACGATCCCGACGCCGACTCCGTCGCCGCGCGAGCCGAACTCGACCGCATCTTCGACACCGGCTTCCCCGACCTCGTCTTCCTGATGGAGACCAACGTCGGGACCGCGGGCACCGGGGTCGTCGATCGTGCGGTCATGCGAGACGCCGGACTCGCCTTCACCGAGGAGATCGCGGCGATCGAGGGCACCGACGACGTCGTGTCCTACTGGTCGACCGGCGACCCGGCCCTCCGATCGATCGACGAGCGGTCGGCGCTGCTGCTCCTGCGGCTCCCCGGCGACGAGAACGATCCCGCTCGAGAGGAGCTGTCGATCCGGCTGGTCGAGGACTATGCCCGGGTCCAACGGGGACCGCTCGCCATACGCATCGCCGGCCGCGACGCCGTGTTCGAGCACATCGGCTCGATCGCGGAGGGGGACCTCACCCGGGCCGAGCTGATCGCGATCCCGCTCACGCTCCTGTTGCTCATGGTCGTGTTCCGCACCGTCATCGCCGCCCTCGTCCCCGCCCTCGTCGGCGTCGCCACCCTGCTCGGCGCCCTGCTGGTGCTCTACCTGATCACCGAATTCACCGACGTCTCGATCTTCGCGATCAATCTCGTGACGACGCTCGGGCTCGGACTCGCGATCGACTACTCACTGCTCGTCGTGAGTCGCTTCCGGGAGGAACGCGCCGCCGGATACGCGGTCGACACCGCGGTCCAGCGCACCGTCCGCACGGCCGGCCGCACCGTCGCCTTCAGTGGCCTGACCGTGGCGGTCTCGCTGAGCGCGCTGCTGATCTTCCCGATCTACTTCCTGCGATCGTTCGCCTATGCGGGCATCGGCGTCGTGGCGTTCGCGCTGCTGATGTCGCTGATCGCGGTGCCCGCCGCACTCAGCCTGCTCGGGGATCGCGTCGAGTCCCTCCCGGTGCGCCGACGCCCGCGCAAGCGCCACGTCATCACCGTCTGGCGGGAGCGCGCCGACCTCGTCGTCGATCATCCGTGGCGCTATCTGCTGGGCGGCACCGCAATCCTCGTCGCCCTCGCCGCGCCGTTCGCTCTCGTCGAGTGGGGCGAGGCGGACCATCGCACGCTGCCCGCCGACGACGGCATCCGTCGTACGACCGAGAAGATCCTCGACCAGTTCGACTCGTCCGAGTCCAACGCCATCCCGATGCTGGCTCTCGGCAACGTGGACAAGGCCGCGGTCACCGCCCACGCTCTCGAGGTCAGTCAGCTCCCCGGGGTGACCCGGGTGGACAGCGCGACCGGCTCGTTCGTCGCCGGCGCCGCCGTCGTGCCCGCCGACGACGTCGCCCGGGAGCGCTTCCTGCGCGAGGCCGACGACGCCACCTGGTTCAACATCGTCCCGGCGGTCGATCCGATCAGCGCGGCGGGTGAACGGCTGATCACCGACCTCCGCGGCATCGAGACGCCGTTCGCGGAGACGCTCGTCGGCGGTGGCGCGGCGTCGTTCGTCGACACGAAAGCCGCGATCCTCGACAATCTCCCGCTCGCCGCCGCCCTGCTCTTCGGCTCGACGTACGTCCTCCTCTTCCTGACATTCGGCAGCCTGCTCGTGCCCCTCAAGGCCATCGTCTTGAACATCCTCAGCCTCGGCGCCACCTTCGGCATGCTCGTGATCGTGTTCCAGGAGGGCGTGGGCGCCGACCTCCTCGGCGTCACCGCGGCCGGCACGACCGACCTCAGCACGGTCGTGTTGATCTTCGGCATCGCGTTCGGCCTGAGCATGGACTACGAGGTGTTCCTCCTGTCACGCATCAAGGAGGAGTACGACGCATCGGGCCACACGCAGGACTCGGTCGTCGAAGGCATCGACCGCACCGGGCCGATCATCAGCGCGGCGGCGCTGCTGCTGACGATCACCTTCCTCGCCACGGCCACCTCGAGCCTGGCGTTCGTGAAGATGTTCGGTCTCGGGCTGGCGGTCGCCGTGGTGACCGACGCGTTCCTCGTGCGCATCACCGTCGTCCCCGCCTTGATGACGCTGGCCGGGAAGTGGAACTGGTGGGCGCCGCGGCCGCTGCGCCGTCTCCACGATCGCTGGGGCATCCCGGACAGCGACACCGGAGTGATCATCGACCTGCGCGACGACCCGTCGATCGACCTCACCCGGCCATCGCCATCCCGGGTCGATCTCGATCTCCGTGAGCCTGAGCCGGAGGCCGCACCGGAGCCCGAAAGCGAGACCCTCTTCGCTGCATTCCCTCGCGACGACGACTGACGCCGGCGACCACGCGGCGCACCGTTCCTGACGCGCACCGGCTCGGTGTCCTAGCGTCGCCCGCGGGGACGAGGGGGCCGCGATGGAAGAGTTCTTCGAGACGTTGGGCGACGAGACGCGCGAACGCCGCGCTCCGTCCGTCAAGGGTGCGATCACAGCGGCCGCCGCCGTGCTCGCATGGATCGGCCTGATGGCCATCGCCGTCGACAACATCGAGCCGGACAGCACGAATGTCATCGGCATCTTCCTCGGCCTCCTGGCGGCCGCGGTCGGACACGGCATCATCGTCGCGCTCAACCCGGAGGTGCGCCCCGCCGGGGTCGCCCTCATCGCCCTTGGCACCGTGCAGGCCCTCGGGTTCATGTTCGACGACCTGGACTCGCCGACCGCCCTGCTCTTCCTGCTCGTCCTCGCCTACGCGGCGCAGTGGGCGTTCGGTCCGGCTCGGGGTGCCATGACGTTGCTCACGCTGGCGCTGCTGGCGGGATGGGCCTTCGTCGTCGACATCGCTGCGGGCGACCCCGACGGAGGGACGGTGCGAGACGGATCGGTGTTCCTCGACGACTCGTTCGTGAACGTGCCCGACTCGAGCTTCACCCGGGGCGACGATACCGTGGCGTATCTCAGCCTGCTCATCGGCGCCGGGTTGTTGCTGGCGGTTCGTGCCCTCGACCGACGGGGATGGCGCGGCATCGCGACATCGGCCGTGATCGTCGGCGACATCGCGTTCGTGGTCGGTGTGTTCGGCGTGCTCGGGACCTTCGAGAGCGATTCGGGCGGGTCCATGCTGGTCCTCGCAGCCGGCATCGTGCTCGCCCTCTGCGCCGCGCCGGGTGGTCGCCGCTTCTCCACCTGGCTCGGCGGGATCGGCGTGTTCGCCGGGCTCGTCGCGCTGATCACCACGACGATGGAACCCGACAGTGCGGTCCAGTTCGGTCTGGTGTGCCTGCTGGTCGGCGGCGCCATCGTGGTCGCGGGCGCCTACATCGACCTCGACTCGATGCGCGACAACCAGCCGGTCGAAGCCGCGACAAACTGGTCGCCGCCTGACACTGCACCGGCCACAGCGCCGGACCCCGCAGCTGCGCCCGCCGCTGCGCCCGCGACGGAGGGATGGCACCCGGATCCGTCCGGTCGTCATGAGCTCCGCTACCACGACGGTTCGGCGTGGACGGCGCACGTGTCCGACGCCGGGGCGACCTCGACCGACGAGGGGCCCTAACCCGACCGCGGTTCGCCGTCGACCTGCGTCCCCGCGGGGACGTCGGCCATCGCCCGCACCCGCAGGCAGTGTTCCGCGATCACCGACACGGCGAACCCGAAGTCCAACGGATCGCGGTGCCAGATCGACGCGATGGCGGACGCCGCCACACGATCCGGTTGGACGTCGCTGCGCACCGCCCCCGCGTCGCCGTCAAGCGGCTCGACGGTGGTCGGCGTGCCATCGGGATCGCTCCACACCACCGCCCCTTCGGCGAGCGCGACCGACCACCCACCCTCGTGGACGGCCGAGTGGTGATGGCCGCAGAGCAGCACGAGATTGTCGAGATCGGTCGGACCGCCGTTCGCCCAATGGATGATGTGATGCGCATGGAGCCACGACTCGGCCCCACACCCGGGGAACCGGCACATGCCCCGATCCCGGCGATGCAACGCCCGCCGCAATCGCCGGTTGAGGACTCGGGTCTCATGGCCCTCGTCGCAGCCATGGCCCTCGTGATCCACGACCACCGAGGCCCG
>BQJV01000103.1 GCA_021604885.1 Acidimicrobiales bacterium | reverse complement strand
GCCCGGGTCCAGCGGGCCGCAGTGGGTGAGACGTCCACCGGCTACGACGGACCCTCGCCGCTCGCGATGTTGACCCTCACCGGCGTCGCGCCGGATCTCGACGGTGTCGGACGTTGGCTCGAGGCGGCGGAGACGGTTCCGGTGCTCGACGGCATCTGGCTCGCCCAGTCCGCCATCGGACCGTTCGACGCGACGGAACGCGTCGGCGCAGTGTTCACCGTCGACGCCGTGCTCGTCGCCCCGACGGTGCCCGACGACCCGGAGGTCGACGGATGACTCCTCGCTCCATCGCCCAGGTTCTCGCGCCGACAGCCGTGGCCATTGCCGCGTGGTTCGCGATCGGTTGGGTTCCGTCACAGTCCGCGGCCGCGCAGGACGCGGAGGCCGACGCCCAGGCGGAGTTCGCGCTGCTCGCGGCCGAGTTGGCCGACGCTCGAGCGCTCGACGCCGAACTCGATGCCCTCGAAGCGGACATCCAAGCCGCCGAGAGGGCGGTGCCGGCCGGGCGTGAGGTCGGCGCATTCGTTCGGTTCGCCCACGCGGCGGCAAGCGACTCCGGCGTGGTGCTGGACCAGGTCGCGCCGCTCGCGGTGTCCTCGGACACCGATCCGGACAGTGAGACCCCGCTCCCTTCGGGCACCTCGTCGATCCTGATCAGCATCGGAGCGACCGGCGGCTATCTGGACCTCATGTCGTTCATCGACGCGCTGGTCGACGCCGACCGACACGTGCTCGTCGACGGTGTCGAGATGCGGGCCGACGAGTCCGACTCGACGATGGTGATCCTCGACGTCGAAGTGCGAATCTTCACGACCGAGAGTCTGGTGGGCGTCCCCGACCTCGGCTTCGACGATGAGTTCCTCGACGAGCCGATCGACGAGCCGATCGACGAGGAGGCCTGATGCCCGCCACTGGCACTGCCGCGCCCTCCCGCAAGCTGCTCGCCGTGCTCGCCATGACGCTCGTGCTGGCGGCGGCGACCGTCGGCCGATCGTTCGTGAGCCCTGCGGACGACGGCGAGCCGGACGACTACTTCGACACGTTCGACTTTGTCGACGACGGCGGCGCCGAACGGATCGTCATCGACGCCTGGGAGCCGCCGACCGAGCCACGGGACCCCTTCCTGCAGGTGGATCTCGGGTTCGCGTCGGAGACGGACGAGTTCGACGACACCGCGCCCTGACAACCCGGAGCGGCAAGGATCACGGGCGCTTCCGGCTGACCTCGAGGCGACTCCTCAACGAGGCCTCGACGACGTCCTGATGGTTGCGGACGTAGTGGTTGGCGACATCGTTCGCGGGTAGGTGGTCCCACGAGTGCAGGCCCGCTGTGTGGTCCATCGCCCGATGAACCGTGTGGCGTGCCCGTTGCGACGCGAGCACCCGTTCGCGGATCGCGTCGCTGTCCCAGCGGGCCGCAACCTCCTCAGCGAACGCGGCGGCAGCGTGGCTGTGGTCCTCGTGGGCGGCCAGGTTGGTGCGTTCGAGCGGATCGACGTCCAGGTCGTAGAGCAGCGGCGGGTCGGTGTCGCAGTGGATGTACTTCAGATTGTCGCGACGGATCATGAACATGGGATGCGAGGTCATCTCCGCGGCGTACTCCGCGGTCGCTTCCGAGATCTCGTCGTCATCGCCCGATGCGAGCGGCCACAGGCTCCGGCCCTCGAGATCGTGTGCCTGCTCACGCCAGGGACCGCCGTCGGTCGCCGCATCGAGCACCGTCGGGAGGATGTCGAGGTGTGAGGCAACATTGGGCACCGTGCGGTTCGCCACGCCGGGGCCGGCCATCACGAGGGGCACCCGCAGGGAGCGTTCGTAGAACGTCATCTTGTACCAGAGGCCACGGTCGCCGAGATGGTCGCCGTGGTCGGCGGTGACCATGACCACCGTGTCGTCGGCGAGTCCGGTCTCCTCGAGCGTCGCCACGAGCCGGCCGAGCCAGTCGTCGACATAACTGGTGTTCGCGTAGTACCCGCGGCGCGCCGCTCGGGTCTGGCCCTCGGTGAAGCCGACCGTGTCCGCTTGGATGCCGGCCCGGACGCGGAGGCTGTGGGCGTCCAGCGCCGACTCGTCGACAGGGTCCGGGAGGTCGATGGCGTCATCGTCGTAGCGGTCCCACCACTCCGGCCGGGCCACGTAGGGGTCGTGGGGATTGATGAACGACGCGACGAGGAGGAAGGGACGCTCGTCGCCGTCACGAGCCAGATCGTGGAGCTTGCGGCGAGCCGTGTAGCCGACCTCCTCGTCGTAGTCGATCTGATGGGTGGTGACGGCGGGCCCGGCCTCGCGTAGCGGATCCATGTTGTGGAACCACTTGTCGAATCGTTCGCGGGGCGCATCCCAATCGGGGGTCCACGCGAAGTCGGCGGGGTAGATGTCGGTGGTCAGCCGCTCCTCGAAGCCGTGCATCTGGTCGGGCCCGACGAAGTGCATCTTGCCGGTGAGGATCGTGCGATGCCCGGCCGCCTGGAGATGGTGCGCGATGGTCGGCGCCGAAGCCGGGAACTCCGCCGCGTTGTCCCATGCACCGATGGCGCTGACCGATCGCCCCGCCAGCATCGTGAATCGAGCGGGTGCACACAGCGGTGAGTGGCAGTACATCGCGTCGAAACGGGTGCCCCGCGCCGCGAGGGCGTCCAGGTGAGGGGTCGACACGACGGGATGGCCGTAGGTCGACGTGAAGTGGGGCGCCAACTGGTCCGCCATCACCAGCAGGATGTTGGGACGGGACATGGCCCGACACTACGAGCCTGGAGGATCAGGTGTCCCGGTTGATGAGTCCTTGTGCGTCTCGCGGACGGAGCATCGCTCCGAGATCGTCGGCCGGACCCTTCTCCCCGGTCCTCGGCATGATCACCGGAGCTCCGCCCTTGGCAAGTGTGGAGTGGATGAGGGCGTCCACCAGCCGCACCTCGCTGTCGGCGATCTCGACACCCGGCTCGGCGTTGTCGACGGGAACGATCGACGCGTCGTCGCGTATCGCGGCGCGTCGGTGGTCATCGGGGTCCGTGTTGGCGAGCAGGGTCGCGATGGAGGCCGCGTTCGCTGCGGCGACGACATCGTCCACACCGCCGACCGCGCGGCCGTGTGATGTCTCGAAGCGGAACTCCGCGAGGAGTCGGACCTTTCGCTCGGCGACGACGCTCGCCGTGTGACGAACCACGGCGTCGGCGAGCGCGTCGTCGCCCTCGTCCGCCAACCCTTCGACATGGCAGCTCGGCGGGAGCCGCTGCGCCAGCACGAGATCCAGCAGTCGAGCCTTGACTCGTTCCTGGTCGCCTCCGGCCACGAACACGGCGTGGGGCTGATGTCTCACGAGGAGTTCACCGACATCCGCCGAGTCGTCACGGAGCGACATCCCCGCGCGGGCCGTCGTCGAGCCGTCCGCGCCGAACACCACGATGTCCGCTCGCCCATGTGCGTCTTCGCGAACCACGGCGTGGGTGAGCATCTGCTGGCTCCACTCGATGATCGGCCCCAGGCGGGGGACGCGGCCGTACGCCCCGACGTCGCGGTGAAGCGGCTCGGGGGATGTGGAGATGACGAAGCGACCGTCGCTCGACGCGACGAGACCCATCGCCGAACGGTCGAGCGGCGGAGCGAGGAAGGGTGTCGTGGTCTTCTCCACGATGCCCGATGGGGCGCCCAGCTCGCGCAGGCCGTCGGCGATGGCGGCGATCCGCGCGACGAGGCTGTCACGGCGGGCCGGCGACATGTCCACGTAGATCGACACGAACGGTTGCTCGCCGACGGCAAGGACCTGGAGCTCGTCGAGCGTGACGGGTGGTGGGTGATGCATGGGTCTCCTCTCGCTCACACGGCCGAGCGAACGACGAGCACCGGGCAGGTCGCGTCGCGCAGGACGCCGGCGCTGACCGAGGGGTTCAGGAGTCGCGACAGCCATGAGCGGTCGCCGGTGCCCACGACGATGAGGTCGGCGTCGATCTCCTCGGCCACTTCGATGATCCTCGTCGCTGGATCGCCTGCGGCGATCCGAGCCGTGCCGTCGGTGACCGCCGCGACCTGCGCTGCGATGTCGCGGGCTTCTCGGTAGATCCGTTCCCGGTCGGTGCGGAGGGCGGGGAGCGAGACGATCGGGTAGCCGAGTCCACCGGCCAATGCCGGTGTCGTCATCGCGGCCGCGGGCGCAACCGTGCCGACGTGCAGGGCGACGACGGAGGCGTCCTCCGGGAACCAGTCGGCCACGATCAGAGCCGCCTCGAAGCTGGCGGCATCGTCATCTGCTGCGAGGAGGATCTTCATTGGATGGCCTTTCGTGGAAGTCGGTCGTGTGGCGGACATACCCATCGAGTCGACTGCCCAAACACGGCGGTCGTCCAGCGGCCATCAGGGTCACCGGCTGGTCGCTCCGGGAGCATCGCCCCAGCGCCGCGGTGCTACGTTCCGGTCCGATGCCTGGATCCGTCGTGCCGGACTGTTCGGCACCCTTCGACCCCGACTGGACGCTCGATCGCCTGTCACGGGACGGGCTCGCCCGGCTCTGTCGTGAGTATCAGATGCTGTCGATGTTCCACGATCGTGCACTCATGCCCCACGTCGCCGGCGTCGGTGGCACCGAGGCCACCGTCACCCTGGCGGACGGCGAGTGGATGGGATCCAGCCCGATCTACACGCGCCGCAACCTCGCCAACATCGGCGCGACCGGCGAGACCGTGTCCTCGATCGCGAAGGGCGTCCAGTTCGACATCGGTGGGCCCGACCACTTCCTCGACTTCCGGTTCGAGGTCGTCAGCGACACGGAGTTGTTCTTCTACACGGAGTTCTGCGGACCCCACGATCACCTGTTCCGCATGACCGCCAACGACCACGACACCGTCAAGCTGATGTGTCACGACATGGAGGACCGCACGTTCGACGCCACGTTCTCGGCGACGAACCCGAGGGCCCGTTGTGAACCGATCTACCGTCCGCCCCGGCCGGACGACTTCACCGGTCATCACTGCCGCTGGCGCCTCTCGATCGACGACGAGGCCGCTGGTGCGCCGCCATCGAACCCGAGCCTCGCGTTCATGGAGACGACGCTCGCCGCCGCGGTGGACTTCCCGCTCGGCGAGTCGCGCGAGCCCGGTGGTCTGACCGACTACTCGGGACCACTGCTTGACTGGTTCCGGCTTGAGGAGTTCGGGCAGGCCTTTCTGGTCCGGCAGGCGAAGGAGTACGCGCTCGACGTGCACCTCCTGATGCGCGCCGCGTACTGGACGGTGGAGCAGAACTGGGGTGCCGAGTTCCTCGCCGACGCCGCCGTGCAGCACCGCGCCGCGTTCGCGCCCGGACTCGTCACCCGCCTGCGCGATGCGATGGGGATCCAGGGCGACGACATCGAGGCGATCGCCAAGATCATCCAGATCGACCCGGTCCACGTGCCGGACTACACCGCGTTCCGAGTCGAGGTAGAGGACGACGAGATCCTCGTCTCGCTGGGCGAGTGCGAGGCGCTCCTCGACGATCCCCGCAGCCCGCTCGGGCTGCTCACGACGACACCCGATCGTCCCGGCTTCGAGCACATGGCCCAGGCCGTGAATCCCCGGGCCCAGGTGTCCGTCGACACGCCACCCGACGGTGCCGTGGCGGCGTGGCGGGTCTGGATCGATCCCGCCGCGGAACCGGTCGAGCCCCATCCATTGGTCGATATGGTCAACCTCAACGACATCACGACGTTCGACCTGTCGGCTCGACCGCCGACCCCGGTCGAGATCAAGCCGAGAGGGTAGGAATCGATGGCAGGCGGACTGGTTGGGTTGCTCGATGATGTCGCGGCGCTCGCGAAGCTGGCAGCGGCGTCCATCGACGACGTCGGCGCGGCAGCCGGCCGGGCGAGCATGAAAGCGGCCGGTGTGGTCGTCGACGACACCGCGGTGACACCGACGTACGTGCAGGGCATCGCCGCCGAGCGCGAGCTCCCGATCATCAAGCGGATCGCCACCGGGTCGATCAAGAACAAGCTTCTCTTCATCCTCCCGGCCGCGTTGATCCTCAGTGAGATCGCGCCGACCCTGGTCGAGATCATCCTTCTCGGCGGCGGCACGTTCCTCTGCTACGAGGGCGGCCACAAGATCCTCCATGCGATCAAGGGTGATGACCACGATCACGACGTCCCGGCCGCCGTGCTGGGGCCCGAGGCAGAGGCGGCGACGATCACGGGCGCGATCCGGACCGACTTCATCCTGTCGGCGGAGATCATGGTGATCTCGCTCAAGGAGGTCATCGACGAAGGACTACTGCAGCGCGCGATCATCCTCGTGATCGTCGCGATCTTCATCACGATCGTCGTCTACGGCCTCGTCGCCCTGATCGTGAAGATGGACGATGTCGGCTTGTCGCTCGCCAAGTCAGGCTCCGGTCCGATGACCCGCCTCGGCCGCGGGCTGGTGACGGGGATGCCGAAGCTCCTCACCGGTCTGTCGATCGTGGGAACCGCGGCGATGGTCTGGGTCGGCGGCCACATTCTGCTCGTGGGGGCCGACGAGCTCGGCTGGCACTGGCCCTATGACGTGGTGCACGACGCCGAGCACGCCGTGCACGACACCGGCTCGTTCTCCGGCGTGCTCGAGTGGTTGGTGAACACCGGGATCTCCGCGGTGGTCGGTCTGGCATGGGGCCTCATCGTCGTGACGGTGATCTCGGCTCTCCCGTTCGGATCCGACGACGAGCCACACCCCCGAACTGGTGGGACCTGATCGGGCGAAGCCCGATGGGTTCCCACCAGTTCGGAATCTGAGGGGTCAGATGGCGGGGTTGCTACGGTCGCGTGCTCGAACAGGAGGCGTCCGATGGAAGTCGTGAACGAAGTCATGCCGACCAGCCCCGAGCGCGTCGAGCAGATGCTCGAGCCCGGTCCCGATGGCCCGATCTTCATGGTGAACCTGCTGACGTTCAAGGACGAGGCCGAGTACGAGGACGGTCGGGAGACGGACCTGACCGGCCGCGAGGCGTATCAGCTCTACGGCCGTGTGGCCTCCCAACTCATCACGGAGTACGGCGGCGAGATCGTCTTCGTCGGCGACGTGACCTTCCTCGCTCTGGGCCAGGTCGACGAGCTGTGGGACGAGGTCGCGATCGCGAAGTACCCGAACCGGCGGGCCCTCTTCGACATGTCCTCGTCGCCCGAATGGCAGGCCGCGTCCATGCATCGGGCCGCGGGTCTGGCCGGTCAGCTCAACATCGAGACGGTCGGC
Organism: Acidimicrobiales bacterium; assembly: GCA_021604885.1. Taxonomy (GTDB): domain Bacteria; phylum Actinomycetota; class Acidimicrobiia; order Acidimicrobiales; family Aldehydirespiratoraceae; genus JAJRXC01. The sequence goes on along the minus strand of BQJV01000103.1, from coordinate 1,955 downwards.
AACCCGTTCTGATCAGTCCAGTTCGCGGAACTGCTTGCGCAGCAGGTGGCGGCTGATCTTGCCGGCGTCCGTGCGGGGGATCGCATCGACGAACTCCACTCGACGGGGCACCTTGAACGCGGCGAGCCGCTCGCGGCAGTGCGCACGGATCTCGTCGGCCAGGCCCTCGCTCGGCGCCAGGCCGGCGCGGAGCTCGACCACGGCCAGCACGCTCTCGCCCCATTCGTCGTCCGGCACGCCGACCACCGAACCGTCGCCGACCGCCGGGTGGGTCAGGAGCACGGCATCGATCTCGGCGGGGTAGATGTTCACGCCGCCGGAGATGATCAGGTTCGACGACCGGTCCGTGAGGAACAGGAAACCGTCCTCGTCCAGGTAGCCGAGGTCGCCGAGCGTGAAGAAGCCGGCCTTGCGGAACGTGGAGGCGGTCTTGTCGGCATCGCCGTGGTAGGCGAACGCACCGTCCGGTGCCTGGATGTAGATCAGACCGATTTCGCCGTCGGGCAGGGGCTCCCCCTCCTCGGTACCGATCGACACCGAGCCCGGAAGGGGCTGACCGACCGTGCCCGGTCGGGTGAGCCACGTCGCGCTGTCGACCCGGCTGCCGCCGCCCTCCGTCGAGGCGTAGTACTCGATGATCACCGGGCCGAACCACTCGATCATCGCGTGCTTGACGTGCACCGGACACGGCGCCGCGCCATGGTGCACGGCCTTGAGTGAGCTGACGTCGGCGCTCGCTCGCACCTCGTCCGGAAGCGCGAGGAGGCGGTGGAACATGGTGGGGACGAAGTGGGCATGGGTGATGCTGTGCGCTTCGATCAGTCGGAGCGCCTCGGCCGGATCCCAGCTCGGCATCACGACGACCGGACCGCCCCATTGGAGCGAGAAGATCAGTCCGAAGGTGAGCGGCGCGGCGTGGTACAGCGGCCCGGTGATGAGGCATCGGTCGCCGAGGTCGACACCATTGCCGTTGATCAGATCGGCGACGGCGTTCCCCGGCGCCTTGGCGACGCCCTTCGGATGCCCGGTCGTGCCGGACGTGTAGAGCATGAGATGGCCGAGCCGGGCATCGACGGGACCGTCGTCGGTCGCGTCGACGACGTCGCGGTAGTCGTCGAAGCCTTCGATCGAACCACCCGTCGCGAGACGGAGGAGATGGTCGCCGGCGGCGCGAGGGGAGCCTGGCGCGTCCACGTCGCCGATGAACGCCCTCGCTTCGCAGTTCTCGACGATGTAGCCGGCTTCCTCGGCCGTGAGGTGCCAGTTGATCGGCGTGAGCCGCAGGCCACCGCGCATGGCCGCGGCCCAGACCTCGATGAACTCCACGCGATTGGTCACCATCATCGCGACCGCCGAGCCCGGGCCGACGCCTCGCTCGGCCAACGCGCGGACCAATCGGTTCGCCCGCCGATCGAGCGCCGCATAGGTGATCACCTCGTCGCCGAGGATCACGGCCGGCATGTCCGGCGACGTCGCCGCGTAGTAGCCGATGGCCTCGCCGCGGCGCGCGAAGTCCTCGCGGTCGAGCGTTGGTGTCGCATCGGTCATGCGTGACCCTTCGATCGTCTGGACGTCAGTGAACGGCGAACTCGGCGTTGTAGCCGATCGTCGAGCGGTGCAGGAGACGTTCGTGGCCGTCGTAGCCGCCGGTCGCCTTGTGCAGGACACAGCGGTTGTCCCACATGACCAGCATGTCCGGCTCCCAGTGGTGTCGGTACTGGAACTCCTCGCGGGTCTGCCAGTCGTAGACCTCCATGAGGAGGCCGGTCGCCTCGTCGTCCTCCATCCCCTCGATGCCGACGATGTAGCCGAGCGTGGAGTAGAGCGTCTGTGCTCCGGTCTCGGCGTGCACCCGGACGAGCGGGTGGGTGTGGGTCTCGTAGGCCTCGTCGCTGATCACGATCCGCATGGCCCGTACCATGCCCTCGTCGGCGTCGCCGTAGAGACCGTCGGGC
>BQJV01000102.1 GCA_021604885.1 Acidimicrobiales bacterium | reverse complement strand
CGGCCGGTTGGCGCGCGCTCGCTACCTCTGGCTGGTCGGCGCCGCCGCCGGGCTCGCGGCGGTCGTGCTGAGCGGGAGCGTGCACTCCGAACTGGCCCGCACCGTGGTGCTGAGCGGTGCGATCACCGTCGCCATCGCGGTGGCGCCACGACTCGCGTACGCCGACGAGCTCGGCTCCATCAACGCCGTCTTCGGCTAGGCCGCGCCGGCGAAGAACGCCTCGATCGTGTCGGCGATGTAGTGCATTCCATCGTCGTCGATGCCGTGGTTGCACGGGAGGATCAGGCCCTGCTCCATGACGCGGTCGGCGTTGGGCAAGCCTCCGTCCGCCACCCGGTGGGGCACGGACGCGAAGGCGGGCTGACGGGTGACGTTGCCGGTCCAGACCATGCGGGTGTCGACCCCGTTTCGTTCCATGTGCTGCTGGAACGCGGCGCGCGAGATCCCCGCCTCGGGACGGATCAGGAACGGGAACATGTGCCACCCGGTGTCGACGCCCGGCGTCAACCGCGGAAGCACGAAACGATCGCTCATGGGAGCCAGGCGATCCGCGAGCAGATCGAAGTTCCGCTTGCGGCGAGTGAGGTTGTCCGGCAGCTTGCGCATCTGCACGACGCCGAAGGCCGCCGACAGTTCGGACGGCTCGAAGTTCCAACCGACCTCGTCGAAGATGAAGAGGTCGTCGTACTCGAGGCCGTCGACATCGGAGAAGAACCGGCGATCGTCGGTCTTCTGCGATCCCCAGAGCTTCGGTTCGCTGCGCCGGCCCCAACGACGAAGCGTCAGACATCGGTCGATCAGCTCCTCGTCGTCGAGGCAGATCATGCCGCCCGTGCCGGCCGCGGTGATGATGTGCGAGAGGGCGAAACTGGTGAGGGACATGTCGGCACGCGCACCGGTCGGCGTGCCGTGCAGCGTGGCCCCGAGACAGTCACAGGAGTCCTCGATCACGACGAGGTCATGGCGATCGGCGATCGCACGGATCGCGTCCCAGTCCGGGCAGTTGCCGATCAGATTCGGCACGAGAATGGCCGTCGTGCGATCCGAGATCGCTCCCTCGATCTGGTCGACGTCGATCTGGTAGGTGTCCTCGGTGACGTCCACGAACACCGGGTGGACACCGGCACGGACCATCGGCGCGATATCGGTGGAGAAGGTGACCGCCGAGGTGATGATCTCGTCACCGGGCTCGGGGCGCAGGAGCTCGACCGCGAGGTAGAGCGCCGAGGAGCCGGAGTTCACCATGATCCCCTGGCGCTTGGCGAAGGTCGCCGCGACGAGGCGTTCCATCTCGCGGACGTTGCGGCCGATGCGCAGCGCCGTCGCTGGGCCGCGGAGCACCTCCAGGACCGCCGCGATCTCTTCTTCGTCGTGGACACTGCCTGCGTAGTCGATGCGCTTCATCGCCGCGCAACGTAGTGGCCTCGGGCCATGCCCGTCACCTCACGTGCAGACCTCGCACCGGCGCCATGAACCGACTCCGCATGAGTGCCATGGCGAGCACCGCCGAGCCGGCGACGACGAAGTACATGCCGTCGTAGTCGATCGCGTCCGCGATCACGCCGAGGAGCAGGGCACCGCCGGAGTTCGCCAGATCGCCGAACGTGGTCACGGTCGCGACCGCGCGGGACCGCTCGGCGGGGGTCGCGGAGTCGACGGCGATCAGCATGAGCAGAGGCACGTTCCACGCCATGCCGCACGCGATCACGAACGCCCCCACGTACAGCTGTCCGACGCCGCCGGCCGTGGCGAGCACGAGCGCGCCGGCGACGACCATGGTGTGCGAGAACGTCGCGATGTCGCGTCGCGGGAACCGCCCGAAGACCCGGCCGGCGATGGCGCGCAACGACAGCGTCGTCCCGGAGTATGTGAGGAGCAGCCAGCGCGCCTCGGACACCCCGAACTGCTCGGCGTACGGCTGGATGAACGCGTTGAACCCCATGAAGGCGGTGAAGATCAGCAGGTTCACGAAGCCGATGCGCGCCGCGATCGGATGGAAGAGGTCACGCATGCCGGCCGCCGGCCGCGCCGTGTCGGGCTTGGTCTCCGGCAGCGTGACAGCCACCGCGGCCGACAGCAGGGCGAACATCGACGCGATGCCGAACGTCCAGGTGAAGCCGTGCGCCTGGAGCACGGTCTCGCCGAGGATCGGCCCGATCGCGAAGCCGACGAACACGGCCACGGAGAAGGTGGCGAACACGCGGTCGCGGTGACGTTCTTCGGGAAGCTCGGTCGCGGCGGTCGCCTGGGCGAGATACATCACCGAACTGAACGCGCCCGTGCCGATCCGCACGAGCAGCAGCACCCAGAGCTCACCGGTGTCCGCCGCAACGGGATGCAGGAGCTGCATGACGGCGATGCCGAGCGCGCCACCGATCATCAGCGGGCGGCGGCCGTAGCGATCCGACCATGCGCCGGCGATCGGGCGGACCAGCAGCATGCCGAGTGCGAACACACCGAACGCAAGCCCGATGTCGGTCTTCGACCCGCCCAGTTCGTCCTCCACCAGGCGAGGAAGTACGGGGAACGAGATCCCCGCGACGGTGAAGTAGGCGATCCCGGCGCCGAACAACGCGAGGACACGCGGTGTGTAGGCCCGGTCGGTCACCACGGCACGGTACGAGAGCACATGGCAGATGGGGCAATCGCCGCTAGACACTGATGGTGCCGCACGACGAGACCAGCGACGACGTCGCCCGCTTCAACAAATGGGCCACCCGGGTTCGCCGCGCCGGACATCTGCTGCGTCGAGTTCGCTACGAGCCGGAGACGCTCGAGCTCGACGACACGCGGCTCGTCATCGTCGCGAACCATCGCAGTCTCTCGGACGTGTTCATCGCGATCGAAGCGCTGCACCACCACGACCTTCCCGCCCGATGCCTCGTCCGGGCGAAGTACTTCGAGTCGAAGCCCGCCGGCGCGTGGCTCCGCGCGGTGAACTGCATCCCGGCCGGCGACGGCAAGCGCGAGTCGATCGACGTCGCCCTGGAGACGCTCGATGCCGGCCGGCCGGTCGCCATCATGATCGAGGGCAGGATCATCCCGCCGGACAAGCGCGACGCGGACGGGATGGGCGAGATCCGTCCCGGCTTCGTCGAAATCGCCCGCAAGGCCGGCGTCGACATCATGCCGATCGGCGTCCTCGGCAGCGACGAGATCTGGGGTTCTCGCAGCATGCTGCCGCGCATCCCATGGCGCGGTCGCCCCGAGATCCGACTGCGCACCGGCCGCACCATTTCGGTCGAGGGCAAGACCGACGACGAGGTCGTTGCCGAGACGCGGGCGATGCTGGCCGGATACCTGGCTCCGTAGGCGCCGTCTAGGTTTGGCGCCCATGACCGACGGCGCGGCAACCAAGCAGCCGAACATCTTGATGATCGTGTCCGACGAGGAGCGTCGGAACGACTGGCTCGTGGGCAAGGCCGACCTGCCGGCCCACGAGCGCCTCATGGCGGACGGTCTCACGTTCAACCGGTACTACACGCACTCCTCGCCGTGCTCGCCGTCTCGGGCGAGCCTCTACACCGGCAGCTATCTGGCCCAACACGGCGTCGTCGACAACGTGTCGTTCCCGGCCCACACCGCGCTGGATCCGTCGATCCCGACCATCGGGAGCCTGCTCCAGGATCAGGGCTACCACTCGTCCTACCTGGGCAAGTGGCATCTCAGCCACGAGCACATCCCCGTCATGACCGACTACGGCTACCAGGACTTCCGCGGCAACGACATGCACTACACGGGCTCGGCGTGGAGCGGTCGCTTCTTCGATCCGATCATCGCCGCGGATGCCATGAACTGGCTGCGCGAGCACGCGGACGACGACCAGCCCTGGCATCTCACCGTCGCCCTGGTGAACCCCCACGACATCATGTGGTTCCCGGTCGACCATCCCAACTACCAGGACGCCAACCCGGCGGACAAGGAAGCGTTCGAGTTCATGCGCAAGCTCCGGCTCGACGGCGTGCCGGTCGAGGCGCCGCCGGAGACCTACGCCGAACGGTTCAGCGAGCTTCCTGCGAATTTCCACGACGACCTGCACTCCAAGCCGGAGATCCAACGCGCCTGGCGCCAGGTCCGCAACCACGAGCACTTCGTCGGCACCATGGACCTCACGGACGAGCGCGCCTGGCTTCGGCAGCTCGACTACTACGCGTGGCTCCACGAGGAGCTCGATCGCAACCTCGGCGAGCTACTCGGCACACTCGACGAGCTGGGCATCTACGACGACACGGTCATCGCGTACACGTCCGACCACGGCGACGCCTGCGGATCGCACGGCCTGCGGGCCAAGCTGCCGTGCGTCTACGAGGAGGTCATGGGTGTCCCCATGATCATCAAAGCGCCCGGCCTCACCGAACCGGGCACCACCACCGACGCGCTGGCGACCCATGTCGACCTCGCGGCGACCCTCTGCTCGCTCGGCGGGGTCGACCTCGACGACACCCCGTCATTGTCGGGCGTGGACCTCTCGCCGGCCCTCGCTGATCCGGCCGCATCGCCGCGCGACCATGTGTTCTTCAGCCAGGACAGTGCGCAGAGCTCGCTCATCCGCGGCTGCCGCTACGCCGTGCGGGGATTCTTCGACGGCGTGACCAAGTACGCCCGCTACTACGGCATCGGCGGCGGCATCGGCCGGGACGGCAAGGAAGCGAGAACGGCCAAGCTGTACGACGTGGACGCCGCGTTCGAGGACCACGACCACGAGTGGTACGAGCCGGCCGACGACCCGCACGAGCTGGTCAACCTCGCCCACGATCGGAGCCGGCGCGACGAGCTGCGCGCGAACTTCGAACGGCTCCTGGAGATCGAATCAGCCGAGCTGGGCTGAGCTGGATTGGGCTGAGGGCCCGGATCGCTCAGTCGTCGCGACGGCGGCGACCCCAGCCGGCCACGTTGTCACCCGTGGGCGGCGGCGTCGGGGCGATCGTGAGCTCTCGTCGCTGGAGGAGTTCGGCTCGGGCGATCAGATCGGCTTCCCACTCGTCGAGCTCCGCGGCCCGCTCGTTCATCGCCTGGTCGCGCAGATCGATGCCTTCCTGACGCAGATCGATCTCGGTGACCCGCACGTCGAGCACCTCGTCGACGCGCGATGCTGCTCGCTCCTCGACCTCGCTCTCAGCGGCGGCGAGGCGGGCTGCCCGCTCCTCGTTGATCTCCTGCACCCGCTCGGCCACCTCGGTCTTGGCGATCGCGGCGTCCACGATGCGCTTGGCCGCCATGCGTTCCATCTCGACGGTTTCTCGCAGTGCCGCGAGCTCGGCGGCCATCTCGTCCAACCGGGACTGGCGCTGTTCGGCCGCTTCCTCGATGCTCAACAGCTCGGAGCGGCGGTTCGCCACCTCCGCTTCGTGCTGGTGCAGGGCATCCCACGCTGCTGCGATACGGGCGGCCTCGGCTTCGGCGAAGGCATCGAGCTCGGCCCGCCGGTGCGCTGCGTCATCGGCAGCAGCGGAGCGGACGCGGGAGGCTTCGAGCTTCGCCTCTCGTGTGGCGGCGGTCATGCGGGCGATGTCGGCCTGGAGTCGCTCGTGGGCCCGACGGGCCTCGGCGACCTCGCCGAGCGTGCGCTCGAGGAGCACCTCGGCGGCCTCCACCTGATCACGGGTGGCGTCGATCGCCTCGCTCTTCTGATCGTGCAACAGCATCGCAACGCGGTTGGCTGCGGACTCGCCGAGCTCCCGACGGATGTCCTGCACGGCGCGGGCGACGAAGAGCCCCCACTCGCCGGCCTCTCGGGTGTCGTCGGGGTTCACGGCGGTCATGGCGCGGCCCTACCGTTCCCGAGCCGAGAGGTAGACCGGATGCGAGGCGCGCGACCGATTCGCGACGAGGCCGATCAGGTTGGCGCGGGCGCTGCGCAGGAGGTCGATGGTGCGCTGCAGCTCTTCACGACGCGACTCCGCCGGGTCGTAGACCACGACAGCCGCATCCGCCTGCGAGGCGACCAGACGGGAGTCCGAGGTGGAGAGCGTGGGAGGCGAGTCGATCAGGATGAGGTCGTAGCTGCTGTAGAGCTCATCGAGGACGGCACCGAGCCGGTCGGACCGGAGCAGCTCGCCCGCGCCTGCCGCGCCCTGAGCGTCGATCAGGTGCAGGTTCGGGATCTCGGTCGGCTGGATGACCTGCACGCTCGTGGCCCGGCCCTGGAGCAGGTCGCCGAGGCCGATCTCGGCGGACTCGAGGTCGAGGCGCGAAGCGATCGACGGGTTGACGAAGTCGGTGTCGATGACGAGCACACGGGTGCCGCGAGCCGCCTCGGCCTGGGCGAGGTTCACGACCGTCTGGGTCTTGCCGACTCCGGGGCGATCCGACGTGAAGACGATGCTCTGGAGCGGATCATCGACGTTCGTGAGCCAGAGCGAGTTGAGCAACACCTGGTAGCCGCTCGACTCCTCGGCCGAAAGATCCGAGTAGCGACGAATGCGGCCAGGGGCGCTGCGCTGGCTGCGGATCTCGCTGATGGTCGCCATGACGGGGATGTCGACGAGCTGAGCGAGCTCGGCGCCGTCGCGGGCCCGGGTGTCGAGGAGATCGCGCAGGACCGCCAGGACGAGGCCGAGGATGAGTCCGACGACGATGCCCAGCATGACGTTGCGCGGCACGTCCGGGGAGATCGGCCGGTTCGGGGTACCCGGCGGGTTCAGGACCCGCGCCGTCGCCTCGTCGATGCCGATCGTGGCCAGGAGCTCCTGGTGATAGGTGATCTGGGTGTTGAGCGACGCGATGCGACTCGTGAGGCTCGTGATCCGCGGCGCCGAGTCGTCCTGCAGCAGCTCGGCCTCGACCAGCAGCTCCTGGGCCGTCCGAAGATCGGGTTCCTGGTCGGCGGCGGCGAAGGCGGCGGAGACCGCCTGGTTCAGCGAGGTCCGTTCGTCGCGCAGCTGGTCCCGCACGACAGAGTCGTTCTCGACACGCTGGGTGAACGTGCGCTCCATGCGATCGAGACGATCGGCGAGGTAGGCCTCGACGGCAGCCTCCGCGCCGCGGCGGGCCAACGCCGCGCTCGACTCACTCACGGCGAAGCGGATCACGCCGGCGTCCTCGGAGCGTTCGGACGCGGCCACGAAGGCGAGCGAGGTCTCGACGTCGACCTCGAACCCGGCGAGCTCGTTCACCGCATCCAGGTAGGTGGAGCCGGAGAGGAACTGGAGTTCGGCGATGCCGCTGCGGAAGAGCTCCGGCTGGTCGATGTTGAACACCGTCTGGTTGCCGTCGGTGAGAATCTGCACGCGGGCGTTCGACTGGTAGACCTCGTCGCGGGTCAGCGTGAACAGCGTGACGAGGCCGGCCACGACGATGACCGAGGTCGCGATCCAACGCCACCGTCGCCGCAGCAGGGCGACATAGTCCTCGAGATCGAGCTCACCATCGGTTTCACGCACGTGGTAGCCGCTCCATCCAGTTCCTCGGGCCGCGGCAGCTCAGGATACCACTCTGTGGATAACCTTGAATACGAGTCGAACGACTCATCGTCGGTGGCTCGGCGGACCGTACGTTGACTACGGACCCGCGCTGCCGACAGAGTCGAGTACGGGCCTTTTGACGTCTGGATACCGCCTGGTGACCACAGTTCAGCCTCCCCGCCCCGGAATCGATGCCGCTGATCACGGAACGGACGCGCTCCGCCCGACGATCCCCGCCTGGTCGCATCCGCTTGCGCTGAAGCTGTTCCTCGCCGCGATATTCCTGGTCCCCGTCCAGCTGGAGATCGCCAGCGTCCGCGCGGTCATCGGCAGCCGGCTGCCGCCCGGCGACATCTTCCTGGCCGCGGCCGTGATCCTGGCGCCCGCGTCGTTTCGGCTCCGCCGCGGCGCGCTCGGCTACCTGCCCCTGGCGCTCCCGCTCACGCTGGCCTACGGCAGCATCGTCGCGCTGGTTCTCCAGGGTCATCTCACCAGCCACTCCATGAACGTCAAGTTCCTCGGATCGATGGTGCTCGTCGTGACCGCAACGGTGACCATGGCGTACTCCCGAGCCGGGTTCGCCCCGTTGATCGTGCGCCGCTTCCTGCTCGGCGTCGCGTTCTGGGGGGTCGTCGGCTACATCGATTGGCGTGTCGCGAACATCTTCCCCTGGCTGGACCACGACGAGGTGTCGCGGTTCGGATCGCTCCAGCACGACGTGAACAACGCCGGCGCGCTCTTCGGCGTCGCCCTGCTGATCAGTTGGCGCTATGGCCCGCGGGTCTTCCGGTACCGGTGGACGTGGGCCACCGTGACCATCTGGTACGCCGTGGGCCTCGGTCTCACCCTGTCTCGCAGCGCCTACATCGCGACCGGCGCAGGGATCGCGATCGTCCTCGTCGTCGACCACGTGAACGCCGAGAAGGTCATGCGCTACGCCGTGTGGGTGATCGGTATCGGCGCCTTCCTGCTGGCCAGCGGGTTCGTCGACACTGCGGTCGAGGACTTCACCAACCGGCCCGACACGGTCTCCTCGCGCAACTCGTTCGTCGACCACGCCGTCGACCGCTGGGTCGACTCGCGCGGCCTCGGCATGGGGCTCGGCACCTTCCGCGACGAGACGACCTTCATCGTGCACAACACGGGGATCTGGTTGCTCGTCGAGATGTCCATCCCCGGGATCGTGTTCTTCGCGGCGATGATCGTCGTGCCGTTCCAGGCCTGTCTGCGGCTGCGACGACACGACCACGAACTGGCCATGGCGCTGCTGGCGGCCCACACCGCGATGATCGTGGCGTCGGTCGGCATCGAGGCGCTCTACCAGCGCAGCTGGTGGATCGTCATCGGCATGACCGTGCTCCCCGCCGCGGCATCCCTGCGCGCGGATCCGGCGCCGATCAGCGAAACGTCGAGCAGCTAGACGCCCCGAGCGGGATCGTCCAGCGCGGCGGCGACGCGGTCGAGGTCGTCGGCCGTCGTGACCTTGATGTTCGACGCCGGGCTCACCATGAGTCCGATCGTCGCGCCGAGGCGGCGGGCGATGTCGAGGGTCGTCTCTCCGTCGGTGGACGCCGCCAGTTCCTGGTGGATGTCCTGGGCCAGGCTGTGGCGGTAGACCGTCGGGTCGCAGGTGAAACCGGTGGCCGAGCGGGGCACGAGCTGCTCGATCGTGCGGCCGTCGTGCACGATCGTCGTCTCCTCGGAGGCGCGGTACGCCTGCATCCCGTAGTGCGAATCGAGGCCGGCGAGGCAGGCCGCGACCAGCCCGTCGGGCACGTTCG
>BQJV01000101.1 GCA_021604885.1 Acidimicrobiales bacterium | reverse complement strand
TGCGCAGCCCCTCGACGGACGGTGGCCGCTCACGATGATGGTTGTACGCGGCAACCGCGTCCGCCGCCTCTTCGAGGCTCGCGAAGCCGGTCTCGGCATTGGCCATCATGAACTCGGCGATGCGGTCGGCGCCCTGCTGCTCCAGGTTCGGTACGATGTCCACCAGCACGAGCCCGCGGCTCGCCCCCGGCGCGGTCCGGCCGAGCAGGAGCAGGGACGTGAGCCCACCGAGTGACGCGCCGACGAGGGCCGGGCGACCGCCCATGTCCTCGACGAACCCGGCCACATCGGCGGCGAACGCCGACAGTCGGTAGTCGCCGTCCGGCGCCCAGTCACTCTCGCCGTGGCCGCGGGCGTCGATCGTCCACGAACACCAGCCCCGCTCGGCGACCGCCGCCGCCGTGCCGCCCCACGAGTGGCGCGTCTGGCCGCCGCCGTGCAGAAAGATGACGGCGGGACCGCTCGGGTCGCCCCGACGGTCAGCCACGAGCGTCAGCCCGTCGGCACTCTCGAAGGTGATGCGCGTCGTGTCGGGCCCCATGCAAGCGGGAACGTACCGGCTCCGGTCGCGCGGGCGGGAATCAGCCGTCGATGAGCGCGGCGAGCCAGGACCGGAAGTGGCCGTGGACCTCGTCGCGATTCGTCTCGTTGAGCATCTCGTGACGGCCGCCTGCGTAGTGATGAGCGGTGACGGGCCCCTTGCCGGCCGCTTCGAGCGCAGCGGCGAGCGCGGGGAGGGCGGCACCGTTGCCGCCCACCGGGTCGTCGTCGCCGGCGATCAACAGGATCGGGCGACCGCCGGGAATCTCGTCGACCGCTTCGGCGGAGGCGAGTTCACCCGCACCACCCAGCATGTCGGTCACGAAGCCGTTCGAGAGGTCGATGCCGCACCAGGGGTCGTCCGCGTAGATCTGTACCTCGTCCTGGTCACGGGACAGCCACTCGTAGCCGGTCGGTGCGTCGACGTCGGCGGCGAACGCATCGTTGAACCCGTCGAACATGCCCGAGAAGATCGCCGACGGAGCGTCCGCCCCCTCGGCTTCCTCCACGGCCCCGAGCATGGCGAGCAGGTCCGGATCCGCCGGAACGGTCTCGGTCATCCCCGAGAGCGCGAAGCCGGCGAACCGGGCACCGGCGCGGTGCATCACATGACGGCTGAGCATCGATCCCATGCTGTGGCCGATGAGCACCAGTGGGGCGCCGTCATGGCGTGCCGCCAGGTCGTCGGCGATGGCGATCAGGTCGTCGATCATCGCCTGCCAACCACCGGGCCGGGCGACGCCGAGCGTCCCGTGACGGTCCGCGGTGCGACCGTGCGCCCGCTGATCGGGCGCATGGACCGCGCAGCCGTCGTCCAGGAGGAGACGGGCGAGACGGTCGTAGCGCCCGACGTGCTCTGCGGCCCCGTGGGCGATCAGCACGACGGCGCGCACGTCGCTCTCGGGCAACCACCGACGGACCTCGATGGCCGCACCGTCGGCGGCGGTGTGGGTGTACCAGTCCGCGTTCGTCGTCATGGCCGGCGACGCTACCGCCCCTGGGCCGATCGGGTTCGACTCGGGTAGGTTCACGGTCCCGAACCCGAGGAGCCACCATGGCCAGCCGAGCCGCTGCGATCTTCGATCTCGACCGGACGCTCATCGCGACATCGTCCGCGCCGGTGTACCAGCGCCATCTGAGCGAAGCCGGGCTCGGCAGCCTTCCCGACCTCCCGATCGCGGATGCCTACATGCGCTTCTACGAGCGGTTCGGCGAGAGCTGGGTGATGATGCAGCCCGCTCGCCTCGGCTCACGAACCGCGAAGGACTGGCCGGTCGCAACGGTCGCCACCGCCGCCGCGGCCGCCGCCGTCGAACTGGAGGCGCTGGTTCCGCCCTACGCACGACAACTCTTCGACGAGCACCGCGCCGCGGGGCGCCTCCTCGTACTGGCCACCACCTCGCCCGAACCCTGGGTTGCCCCGCTCGCCGAACGGCTCGGCTTCGATGCGGTCGTCGCAACGAAGTGGACCGCGCGGGACGGTGTCTACACGGGCGAGACCGACGGGGCGTTCGTCTGGGGTCGGGCGAAGGCCGACGCGGTCGCCGCATGGGCGGAGGACAACGGTGTCGCCCTGCGCAAGAGCTACGCCTACAGCGACAGCTACTTCGATTCCCCGCTGCTCGATTCGGTCGGCCATGGCGTCGCCGTGAACCCCGATCTCCGGCTCCAGGGCCTCGCGCTGCTGAAGGGATGGCCGGTCCGCCATTTCGACTCGATGGACGGCATCCTCAAGATCGCCGGCATGGAGCTGCAGGAATTCAGCCGCCCGTTCCTGCGCGAGGAGTTCCAGCTCTCGGCCCGCTTCGAGTTCGACGGCCTCGAGAACATCCCCGCCGACGGCCCTGCGATCGTCGTGTTCAACCATCGCTCCTACTTCGACTCCGCCGCCATCGGACTCCTCGTCGGCAAGGCCGGCCGCAACGTCCGCAGTCTGGGCAAGAAGGAGGTGTTCGCGATGCCTCTCGTCGGCGGGCTCATGCGAGCGATCGGCGGCATTCCGGTCGACCGCGGGACCGGCTCCGACGAGCCGCTCCAGAAGGCGGCCGACGCCCTCGGGTCGGGTGAACTCCTCATGATGGCGCCCCAGGGCACCATCCCGCGCGGCCCGGCGTTCTTCGAGCCGGAGCTGAAGGGTCGCTGGGGGGCTGCTCGCCTCGCGGCCATGACACAAGCACCCGTCATCCCGGTCGGCTTGTGGGGCACCGAACACGTGTGGCCGCGCAGCTCGCGGCTCCCGAAGGTCTTCCTCAACCCCGGCGACCGCCCACTGGTCAGCGTGCGGGTCGGCCCGGCGGTCGACCTCGGCCGCGACGACCCCGACACCGACACGAAGGCCATCATGAGCGCCCTCGTGGATCTCCTGCCGCCGGAGGCCCGCGAACAGAAGGTGCCGACGGCCGAGGAACTCGCCCGCACCTATCCAGCCGGGTACTCCGGCGACCCGGAGGCGGAGTCCGACCGGCGGCCCGGCACCGACACGAGGAAGGCCTGATGTCCGACACCACCCGCGAGTTCGACGTCGAGGACGACGATCGGATGTCCGAGCAGGAGGCGTTGATGTGGAACGTCGAGAAGGATCCCTGGCTCAACCCCAACGGCGGCGCCATCACGATCTACGACAAGCCGATCGACGCCGAACAGTTCCGACGCAAGATGCGTCACGCGATCACCCAGGTTCCCCGCTTCTACCAGCGGGTCGTGCCCGGACTCGGCCGCCTGGCGACCCCCGCCTGGGTACCGGACCCCGAGTTCGACCTCGACTACCACGTCCGCGTCCTGCACCTCCCCTCGCCGGGCACCGAGCGGCAGCTGCTCGACCTCGCGGCCCAGCTCTACGTCGAACCCCTCGACCGCACCCGCCCGTTGTGGCGCATGATCCTCATCGAGGGTCTCGAGGGCGACCGCGGCGCCATGTACACCCTCATGCACCACGCCATCTCCGACGGCATCGGTCAGCTGCGCATCGCCGAGATGTTCCAGGAGCTCGCCGCCGATGCCGAGTGGGCGCCGGAGGTCGACCTCGAAGGAATCATCCAGGCGGCGGTCGACGCGCACCAGGCCAAACAGTCGGGCGGTGACCTGGCACGCGGCCTCGGTCAGACCGCACTCGGTTCGTTGACCCACCTCGCACGCCGCCAGGCGGGAATCGCCCGGCGCATCGCCGGCGAGGTCGCCATGTGGCCGGCCGACCCGAAGCGCATCACCGACGGAATCGAATCCGCGGGCAGCACCGTGAAGGGCATCGCCGACATGCTCGGCAGCGGCGATGCCGAGGAGGGTGCCGTCGTCGGCGCCCCGCTCTGGCGGGAGCGGTCGCGTCATCGTCATCTGGAGTTCGTGCGAGTCGGGCTGGACGATCTCAAGGCCGCTGCGAAGGCCGAGGGCGCCACGATCAACGAGGCGTTCCTCGCCGTCATGGCCAACGCCGCGGTCACCTACCACGCCGACCGCGGCTCGACCTTCGACGTGCTGAACGCCTCGTTCGTGGTGAGCACCCGTGAGGACAACAAGGCCGGTGGCAACGCCTTCACCCCGGTTCCCGTGCGACTGCCTGCGGCGCCCATGTCCGTGCGCGAGCGCATCGGTGCCATCAAGGACGGGATGGTGACCGCTCGCGAAGCGGCCCGCTCCACCGGCGGCATCACCGCGTTCGCCGGGGTCGTCAACCTCCTGCCGACGAGTGTCGTCACCCAGACGGTGCGATCGCAGGCGAAGCACATCGACATCGCCACCTCGAACCTCCGCGGCGCGCCGATCCCGCTGTACGTCTCGGGCGCGATGGCCGAGCGCCTCGTCACGATGGGGCCGCTCGCCGGCACCCCGTGCAACGCCACCGCCGTGTCGTACATGGGGTTCTTCGACGTCGGCATCTTCGTCGATCCGGTCGCCATCGAGGACCCGGAATCGTTCCGTGACTGTGTGGCCGACGCCTTCGCCGAGCTGACCGGCTGACCGAGCCGAACAGTAGGGTCCGCCCATGGCATTTCCTGAGCTCCCCTTCGCCGGCGGCGGCGTCATCGACACGATGATGGGCACCACCGCGGGCACCACCGGAAAGAACCGGTACGCGTTCCTCGACCGGGCCCTCAAGGACGCCGAGTCGGCGAACATGAACTTCCCGGCCCAGTACATGTTCAAGGACGTGCCGTTCTCGGACCAGGCTCGCGACGCCGACGGGAACCTCGAGGAGCCGCCGCAGGGATCCGAGCTGCTCATCCCGTTCATGGACCGCTCCGGCGTGGAGATCGCGATGGTCGGGTGCAAGCCCGA
Organism: Acidimicrobiales bacterium; assembly: GCA_021604885.1. GTDB lineage: Bacteria > Actinomycetota > Acidimicrobiia > Acidimicrobiales > Aldehydirespiratoraceae > JAJRXC01. Next base: position 4,460 of record BQJV01000101.1, on the reverse strand, counting down.
CGGCGAGGGATACGGCAACCAGTGCGTGCGGGATCATCCTGACCGCTTCGTCGCGGCGTTCGAAGCCGACCCGAACGACGGGGTCGACGCCCTCCGCCAGATCCGGGCGATGCACGCGGATCTCGGCCTCCGGGCCGTCACCGCCTTTCCGTCGGGCCGCAACCCGCAGGTGCCCATCGACGCGCCGCTGATGTACCCGATCTACGCCCTGTGTGTGGAGCTCGACATCCCCATCTTCTGCTGTGCCGGCATCCCCGGCCCACGGGTGCCGGCCGACGCCCAGCACGTGCGCCGCATCGACCAGGTGATGTACGACTTCCCGGAGCTCACCTTCGTGACCCGCCACGGGTGCGAACCGTGGGAGGACCTGGCCGTGAAGCTCATGCTCAAGTGGCCGGGCCTGCACTACTCCACGTCCGCGTTCGCCCCCAAGCACTACCCCCAGGCGATCATCGACTACGCCAACACCCGCGGCGCCGAGAAGGTGATGTATGCCGGCTACTTCCCGATGGGGCTGTCACTCGACCGGATCTTCGAACAGATGCGCGACGTGCCGTTCCGCGACCACGTCTGGGAGCCGTTCCTGCGTGGCAACGCGGCGCGGGTGCTCGGACTCGACCGCTAGACCGGCGCGAGCTGCCGATCGTCCAGCCACTGCATGAGGTCACGGGCCGGCATCGGGCGCGCGATCCCGTACCCCTGCAGCCGGTCGACCGGGAGTGCTCGCCGGAGCAGATAGTCCCGCACCGCCATGTCCTCCACGCCCTCCGCGACCACGATCAGGTCGAGGGCGCGGCCGAGGTGACTGACGGCTGTCACGATGGCCTCGTCGTCGATCGACGTGAGCAGGCCCGAGATGAAACTGCGATCGATCTTCAACGATGTGACGGGAAGCTGCCGCAGTCGTGAGAGCGACGAGTGGCCGGTGCCGAAGTCGTCGATCGCGATGCCTACGCCGAGCTCGCCGAGCGCGCTCAATACCGCGCGAGCGGTCGACTGGTCGTCGACCAACTCGTCCTCGATCACCTCGACCGTGATGCGCTGCGGCACGACGTCGTGGCGTCGAAGGACATCGTCGAGGACCAGAGGCACGGACGAGCGCAAGAGGCTGCCGGCGGACACGTTGACGGAGACACCGATGTCGAACGGCTGGAGTCGACTGGCGAGCACCGCGGCCTGCTCGAACACCAGGCGGTCCATGCTCGACCGGCGACCGATTCCCTCGACCAGTGCCAGGAAGTCGGCGGGACCGAGCACGCCGTGGTGCGGGTGTCGCCAGCGCAGCAGTCCCTCGACGTCGACGACCGACTCGGTCGCGGTGTCGATGATCGGCTGGAAGAAGAGCTCGAACTCGCCCTCGTCGAATCCCCGTTCGACGTCACCCGACAGCGAGATGCGCTGGCGCGAGCCGGAGCGGGTCTGGCCGGACCAACGCCGCACACCGACCTGGGATCGTTTCGCGTCGTACATCGCAAGGTCCGCACGCCGAATGAGCTCGCTCGCGTCGGCCTCCGCCTCGGCGAATGCCACACCGATCGACGCGCCGACGGAGACATCGACGTCCCCGAGTGGGATGCGATGGCGACAGACCTTCAGGATCTCCCCGGCGAGGAGGTTCGGGTCGGCGTCGCGGACCAGCACGGAGAACTCGTCGCCACCCACGCGGGCGAGCACTCCGTGCTCACCGATCGCCGCCTCCATTCGCTCGGCGAGCGCGATGAGCAGTTCGTCGCCGGCCTTGTGGCCGAGTGTGTCGTTGATGTCCTTGAAGCCGTCCAGGTCGATGGCGATCACGGCATCGACGGGAGCGGCCTCCAGTGCAGCCGCGAGGCCCGCCCGGTTGCGCAAGCCCGTGAGCGAGTCGTGTTCGGCGCGATGGTGGAGGCGGAGCTTGTACCGCAACTCGCGTTCGCGCTGGGTGGACGACATGAAGAAGAGCAACGGCAACAGCACGACGTAGACCGTGACGAGCACGACCCACTGATCGACGCTCGCGGCAATGCCGACCACCGTGAACCCGACCGTCCCGATCGCCGCGCTGTAGAACAGCGATCGCGAGTCCTCGCCGGCCACGAATGCGAGCATCGCGACAGCGACGAGCATGGCGGCGGGATAGGTGGTCGGCAGGAGGTACGCCACGACCACGCACCACACCATGTCGACGACCGTCGCCACGGCGAGCACGCGATCGGCGTCCACCACACGGCGCACGATGATGTTGCCGACCGGGACCGGGCCGACGAGCAGCGCCGCGATCAGCATCCGATTCGGGCCCAACTGGGGCAGCAACACGACGGCCACGGCCAGCGACAGCGCGGAGAGCATCCGGATCCACACGACGCGAAGCACGAGCGCGGGATCCCACCGGGTGTCCAGATGGAGCGCGGTCGGGCCGTTCACGTCGATCCAATCGGCAGTTCGGGCACAGCATTGACCCCCCGCCGCGGGCATGCTGGATCGGTGGACCATCTGATCTGGGAGCAGGAACCGACGCGCCCCCTCCGCCAGCCGATCCTCGTGACCGCCTGGGACGGCCTTTTCGACGTCGGCGGCGCCGCCACGGGGGCGCTCGAGGCCCTGCGCCGGGAGGTCGCCACTCGAGTCGGTCATGTCGACGCGGACGAGTTCTTCGACTTCAACGAGCGGCGTCCCTATGTTCGCATCGACGAGAACGGCGATCGTCGGATCGAATGGCCCCGCAACGACATCTACGCGCTGCCGCTCGATGATCGGGACCGCGATCTCGTCCTCATGGAGGGTGTCGAGCCGCATCTGCGCTGGCGCACGTTCGTCGACACGGTGGTCGCCGTGGTCGAGCGGTTCGACGTGAAGATGGTCGTCACCCTCGGCGCGATGATCGCCGAGACGCCCCACACGCGACCGCCCGACATCACCGGGTCGACGACCGATGCCGCGCTCGCGGATCTCATGCGCCTCGATCGGCCGTCGTACCAGGGCCCCACCGGCGTGGTCGGCGCGCTCCACGAGCACCTCGACCGCCTCGGCATTCCGGCGGTCTCCCTCCGGGCGAGCGTCCCCCACTACGTGTCCGGCACACCGAATCCGAAAGCCTCACGGGCCCTGCTCGAACGCTTCGAACGCGTCACCGGGCTGCCCACCGGTTGGGCCGACCTCGACGACGAGGCCCGGGAATGGGAGCTCCGGGTCAACGAGGCGATGGAAGGCGACGACGAAATAATCCACTACGTCACCCGACTCGAGGAGCGCTACGACACCAAGGCGGCGTCGTCGCTCCCGAACGCCGAGGACCTCGCGGCCGAGTTCGAGCGCTTCCTTCGCCAGAACGACGACGACTGACCTACGCTCCCGGCCATGTCTGACCACTTGCTGACCGAGGCCGTTCATCTGGGCGAGGACGAGATCCCCTGGGTCGACACCGGCACCGGCGTCGAGATCAAGCTCGTCCAGGCCGACATCGAGCTCGGTCTCTGGATCGTGCGCAACCGCTTCGCGCCCGGCACGGTCGTCCAGAAGCACAAGCACACCGGGCAGGTGTTCGGCTACACGCTGAGCGGTGCATGGAAATACGACGAGTACCCGTACATCAACCGCGCCGGCTCGTTCCTCTTCGAGCCCGCGGGCTCGGAACACACCCTCGTCGTTCCCGAGGACAACACCGAACTGACCGACGTGTGGTTCCAGATCTATGGCGCGAACCTCAATCTCGACGCCGACGGCAACGTCGAATCGATCACGGACGCAGCCGGCATCTACGCCGCCTACATGGCGATGTGCGAGGCCGCGGGCTTCGGTCGGCCGAACGTCCTGACGTCGGGACGAAGCTGACCCACCACCTCGTGACCGTCCCGCTCGACGGGCGCGATGGCGACATCCTCAGCGGTGAACTCTGGGCCCTGGGCGCGGTCGGAGTCGAGGAGACCGATGTCGGCCTGCGGGCGGCGTTCACCGACCTCGCCGCGGCGACGGCGACGCGCGATCGGTTCGCTCCCGGCGCGACCGTGGAGCTCGTCGACGATGCGTTCGGGCTCGACGAACACCGCGATCGGCTGGCGGTCGAGCGGGCGGGGCGCTTCGCGATCCACCCCCCGTGGCTCAACCCGCCGGTCGACGCCATCGGCATCGAGATCGACCCCGGGCACGCGTTCGGCAGCGGCTCGCATCCGTCGACCCGACTCGCGCTGACGCTGCTCGACGACCTGGTCGAGCCCGCCATGGTGGTGGCCGATGTCGGCTGCGGCACCGGCGTTCTCTCGGTCGCGGCCGCCCGGCTGGGAGCCACCGTGATCGCGGTCGACCGCGATCCTGCCGCCCTCGCCGCGACGACGGTCAACATCGGCGCCAACGCCGTTGGGGACCGCGTGACCGTTCGATCCGGGTCGCACGACGCGATCCCCGAGGTGGTCGATGTCGCCGTCGTGAACGTCACGATCGACATCCACGAATCGCTCGGCGCGATGCTGCCGACGTGCCCGGTCGTG
>BQJV01000100.1 GCA_021604885.1 Acidimicrobiales bacterium | reverse complement strand
CCCGGTGATGGGCTACATGCACCGCGGCTACGAGAAGCTCTCCGAGGTGCGCACCTACCCGCAGGTGACCACCCTCATCAACCGCATCGACTGGCTCGGCAGCTTCGCCAACGAGGTGCCGTTCATCCTCGCCGCCGAGCGGCTGATGGAGGTCGAGGCGCCGCCCCGCGCCCAGTGGATCCGCACGATCCTGTTCGAGATGAGCCGCATCGCCAACGTGGTGCTGTTCCTCGGCGACATGGCCGTGCAGGTCGGCGCCGTCACCCCGGTGTTCTTCGCCTTCCGCGACCGCGAGCACATCCTCAACCAGATCGAGGGCGTGACCGGCGGCCGCTTCCACCCGAACTTCGACCGCATCGGCGGGCTCAAGGACGACCTGCCGGCCGGCTGGGTCGCCGAGACCAAGCAGGTCATGAAGAAGATGCGGGCCTTCTGCGACGAGATCGAGACCCTCGTCATGGGCAACGAGATCTTCCAGGCCCGCACCCGCGGCATCGGCGTGATCCCGGCCGACGTCGGGCTCAGCTACGGCCTGTCCGGCGCGAACATCCGCGGCTCCGGCGTGGACTGGGACGTCCGCCGCGACAACCCGTGCGGCCTCGCCTACGACCAGGTCGACTGGAAGGTGTGGACGCATCCCGACGGTGACTCGTTCAGCCGCTTCTGGGTCCGTCTCCAGGAGACCCGCGAAGCCACGAAGATCGTCGACCAACTGCTCGACAACATCCCGAGCGGCCCGATCATGGCCAAGGTGCCCCGCATCATCAAAGTGCCGGCGGGCGAGGCCTTCGTCGAGACCGAGAACCCGCTCGGCGTGATGGGCTACTACGTCGTGTCGAAGGGTGATCTGGTCCCGTACCGGGTCAAGATCCGCTCGGCGTCGTTCAACAACATGTCGATCACGCCATGGTTGTTGAAGGGCGTCTACGTGCCCGACATCATCACCATCCTCGGATCGCTCTACTTCATCCTCGGGGACATCGACCGGTGAACCTGCTCGCAGAACTGTCCTACTGGCAGCAGACCAGCATTCGCGTGGGCGCCGGCCTGCTCGCCGTGATCCTTGTCGCGGGCACGCTCGTGATGCTCCACCTCTTCAAGCTGGTCTCGTTCATGCAGAGCCGGCTCGGTCCGATGGAAGCCGGCCCGTTCGGTTCGCTGCAGCTGCTCGCCGAGGTCGGCAAGCATCTCCAGAAGGAAGACATCGTTCCCCGCAAGGCCGACAAGATCGTCTTCGCCGCCGCGCCCTTCGTGGTGCTCGCCTCCACGTTCCTGCTCGTGGTCGTCCTGCCGGGCGGTCCGGACGCCTGGTTCATCCAGAACGACCTCGGCATCTATCTCGCCCTCGCCGTGTCGTCGGTCTCCGTCATCGGCATCCTCATGGCCGGTTGGGGCTCGGCGAACAAGTACTCCCTGCTCGGTGGCCTGCGCGCCACCGGTCAGCTGATCGCCTACGAACTGCCGCTGATCCTCGCCGTCGTCGGTGTGGTCATCCAGGCCGGCACGATGAACCTGCAGGGCATCGTCTACCAGCAGGCCAACGGCGAGATCTTCGGCTGGGACGGGATCGGCAACCCGTACATCCTCACCCAGTTCGTCGCCTTCTTCCTGTTCCTCACCGCCATGCAGGCCGAGCTCACGCAGACACCCTTCGACATGCCGATCGCGGAGTCGGAGCTCGTGTCGGGCTACATGACCGAGTACTCGGGAATGCGCTTCCTGCTCTTCTTCATCGCCGAGTTCGCGACGGCCGGCGTGTTCTCCGCGATCGCTGCGGTGCTGTTCCTCGGTGGCTGGTACGTGCCGGGCATTGATCCGGACGACAACATCATGAACGTCCTCGGACCGCTCGTGATGTTCGTCAAGGTGATCGGTCTCACGTTCGTGGTCTTCTGGGTGCGGTTCAGCTTCCCCCGCTTCCGAGAGGACCAGCTGCAGAAGCTCGCCTGGAAGTTCCTCATCCCGCTCGCCCTGCTCAACATCGTCGTCACGGCGATCTTCAAGGTCTGGATCTGATCACATGGGCCTCGTACCTGGACTCATCAAGGGCCTCGGCGTCACCGGCGGCACCATGCTGCGGACGATCTTCCCCGACGGCATCAAGAAGCCGATCCCGAACCCGGTCAAGGGTGCGGCGACCGTGCAGTACCCCCACGAGAAGGAAGCACCGCCCACCCGCGCCCGTGGCGTGATCGCGCTCCACGAGGAGAACTGCACGTCGTGCATGCTCTGCGCGCGTGAGTGCCCGGACTGGTGCATCTACATCGAGGGCCACAAGGAGAAGGCGCCGCCGCGTCGCGCCGGTGGCAAGCCGCGTCAGCGCAACAAGCTCGACCGCTTCGACATCGATTTCGCTCTGTGCATGTACTGCGGTATCTGTGTCGAGGTCTGCCCGTTCGAGGCGCTGTTCTGGAGCCCGGAGTACGAGTACTCCGAGCCCCGCATCGCCGATCTGCTCCACGACAAGTCGCGTCTGTCGGAGTGGATGGAGACGGTTCCCGACTTCGAGGACTACGAGGCCGGTTCGGAGCAGAAGAAGTTGAAGGTCCCGCCCACATGAATTCCGTTCTCGCTGCGGTCTCGCAGGATGCCGACATCGTCGTCGCGCAGAACGTCTTCTTCGGCGTGATCGCGGTGTCGATGCTCTACGCCGCCATTCGCGTGGTCACCACGAGCAATGTGGTCCATGCGGCGCTGTGGCTTGTGGTCGCCCTCGCCGGCGTCGCCGCGAACTTCATCCTGCTCGGGTCCGAGTTCGTCGCCGTCACCCAGGTGCTCGTCTACATCGGTGCCGTGGTCGTCCTCTTCCTCTTCGGCGTGATGCTCACGCGTGCGTCGCTCGGCGACGACGAATCGGTCGCTCAGGAGAAGCGGTCGATGGCGGCCGTGGTGGGCGTGCTGCTCTTCGGTGTGATGGCGTTTGCCCTCATCGACACGTGGAGCGACGATCGCCTCGTGATCGACGAACCCCAGCAGGTCACCGAAGTCAGCGACTCGATCTTCTCGCAGTACATCATCCCGTTCGAAGCCATCTCGGTGCTGCTTCTCGCGGCGCTGATCGGCGCCATCGTGGTCGCAAGGCAGGACTGAGCATGCTGCTGAACCAGTTCCTCCTCCTCGCCGCCGCTCTGTTCTGCATCGGCGTCTACGGCGTGCTCGTCCGTAAGAACGGCATGCTCGTGCTGATGTCGGTCGAGCTCATCCTCAACGCCGTGAACATCAACCTCGTCGCCTTCGGTGCGCTCACCGATGACGTCGGCGGTGAGGTGTTCGCCCTCTTCACGATCGCCGTCGCCGCCGCCGAAGTGGGGATCGGCCTCGCCATCGTCCTGCTCATGTACCGCAACCGCCGAAGCATCGACCTCTCCGAGGCCGATCTCATGAAGGGCTGACAGCATGAACGCACTGCTCGCTGCCGCCCTGCCCGTGTTCACCGAGGGACCGTCCGAGGTCTCGTCGGTCACGCGCGAGGCGAACTGGTTCCTCGAGAACGCCTTCATCATCCCGCTGCTGCCGGCGATCTCGTTCCTGCTCATCCTGTTCTTCGGCAAGCGGATGCCGAAGAAGGGCGCCGAGTTCGGTATCGCCGCGGTGGGCATCGCCTTCGTGCTCGCGCTGATCACCGGCGCGGCCTGGCTCGACCATCGCGACAACTTCGACGGGCAGCTCTCCGAGTCGCCGGCGACCGGCATCGAGCCGGCCCACGACGATCACGCCGACGACGGCCATGCCGACGACGGTCACGAAGACGAGGGCCACGAGGACGAGGGCGAGGACGAGCACGCGATCGGTGTGGTCGCCGACGACGGCTCGACCTCCTCCGACGAGGTGGCGCTCGCGGTCGAAGCCGAGGGCGACGGTCACGGCGAGGAGGGCCACGCCTACGTCGCCGTCCAGAACTCCACCCAGTGGCTGCAGTCCGGCGGCATCGAGTTCAGCGCGGGCACCCTGGTCGACGGCCTCTCGGTGATGATGCTCTTCGTCGTCACGCTGATCTCATTGCTGGTCCACATCTATTCGACGGACTACGTCAGCGGCGACCGGCGGTACACCCACTTCTTCGCCTTCCTGTCGCTGTTCACGGCGTCGATGCTCTTCTTCGTCCTCAGCGACAACATCCTCCAGATGATCGTGGGCTGGGAGCTCGTGGGCGTCTGTTCGTTCGCGCTCATCGGCCACTGGTGGGAAGAGAAGCCAAACAGCGACGCCGCCCTGAAGGCGTTCCTCACCAACCGCGTCGGCGATGTCGGCCTGCTCGTCGGCATGATCACCCTGTTCTTCGCCGCCGGTGGCGGACAGACCTTCGACACGCTCTCCATCACCAACACGATCAACCAGGGCGGCGTGAGCCACACGGCGCTCGTGGTCGCGGCCGCCGCACTCATGGCCGCGGTGATGTCGAAGTCGGGTCAGTTCATCCTCCATACCTGGCTGCCCGACGCCATGGCCGGCCCCACGCCGGTCTCGGCGCTGATCCACGCGGCCACGATGGTCGTCGCCGGCATCTACATGGTCGCCCGCCTCTACCCGGTCTTCTGGGAAGGCATGCAGATCCCGGGTTCGAGCATCAACCTGCTCGCCACGGTCGGCGCGGTGACCCTCGTCGGTGCCGGCCTCCTCGCCTTCGTCCAGACGGACATCAAGAAGGTGCTTGCGTACTCGACGGTCTCGCAGCTCGGCTACATGGCGATGGCGCTCGGCGTCGGCGCCTGGACCGCCGCCGTCTTCCACCTCTTCACCCACGCGTTCTTCAAGGCGAACCTGTTCCTCGGCTCGGGCTCGGTGGCCCACGCCGTGCACAGCTTCGACATGAAGAAGGACATGGGCGGTATGCGGACGTTCATGCCGCAGACCTACAAGACGTTCATCATCGGCTCCGTCGCGCTCGCGGGCGTGTTCCCGCTCGCCGGCTTCTGGTCGAAGGACGAGATCCTCGTCGGCACCGGCGGCTGGGGCATCTTCGGCGGCACCGGTGGACCGGGCTCCTACACGTTCCACCTCACGATGGGCATGATCGGCGCCGCCCTCACCGCTGCCTACATGACCCGCTGCGTCTACCTCACCTTCCACGGCGAGTACCGCGGCGGCGACCACGGCCACGACGATGACCACGCACACGCTCACGACGATGCTGCTCACCATGGGGACCCGCACGAGTCGGGGCCGAGGATCCTGTACCCGCTCTACATCCTCTCCGGGTTCTCGATTCTCATCGGTCTGGTCAACCTGCCGCCCGGGTTCCAGCTCGTGCCCGAGTCGTGGCAGGAGCGCTTCCTGCACTTCATCGAGCCGGCCGGCGCGTCCTACTTCCCAGCGGTCGGTCACGCGACCCCGAGCTGGTCGCTGGCGATCATCTCCAGTCTCATCGCCTTCGGCGGTGCCGGCCTCGCGTACTGGTACTACTTCGTGAAGGTCGACGGCCTCGCCAGGTCGACGGGTCAGAAGCTCACCGAGCTGCCGAACGGTCTCGTCACCACCAACGCGTGGGCACGGGCAGGACACAAGGTGCTCGTCGAGAAGTACTACCTCGACCATCTGTACACCGGCATCATCGCCGGCGCGACGAAGGGCCCGATCGCCCGGGCCGCCAACTGGACCAACACCCACCTCATCGACGGCGTGGTCAACACCGCCGGCGAGACCGCCGTGCGCACCGGTCGCCAGGTCTACGACAAGATCGACCAGGGCCTCATCGAGGGCTTCATCAACGGCTCCGGCAGGGTCTCGGACGCAACCGGTCAAGAACTCCGCCGCATCAACTCCGGCAAGGTCCAGAACTACGCCGCCATCCTGTTCGCCGGTGCGGCCATCCTCGCCGGCGCGTTCATCGTCATCCTCGCCCTCTAGGTATCTCCTCTCTAGGAAACATGTCTCATGGAAACCATCGCTGATCTCGACTGGCTCCTCACCGCCCTCGTGTTCGCCCCGCTCGCCGGTGCGCTCGTCATGGCGTTGTTCCCGCAGGATGAGGAGGAGCTCCACAAGCGTCTGGCGTTGCTGACGTCACTCGTCACGCTGGGCCTCGGCGTCTTCTTGTTCGTGGAGTTCGACTACGACAACGCCGGTCGCCTCCAACAGTTCGTCGACTGGGACTGGATCGAGGTCATCGGCGCCGGCTACACGATGGGCGTCGACGGCATGTCGCTGCCGCTCATCGGCCTGACCGTGCTCGTGATGCCGCTGGTGTTCATCTACTCGTGGGATCACATCCCGAAGCCGGGCAACGCCAAGGCGTTCCTCATGCTCATGCTCATCCTCGAAACGGGCATGATCGGCACCTTCGTGGCACAGGACCTGATCCTGTTCTTCGTCTTCTTCGAGGTCGTCCTGCTCCCGATGTTCTTCATGATCGCGGTCTGGGGCGGCGAGGATCGTCGCTACGCCTCGCTGAAGTTCTTCCTCTACACGCTCTTCGGTTCTGCGCTCATGCTGCTGTCGTTCCTGGCGCTGTTCTTCCTCACGACCGACCCGGCGACGGGCGAGCACACGTTCAACATGCTCGTGCTCTCGGAGAGCGCCGGTGACGGGATCGTGCGCTCGACACAGCTGATCATCTTCGGCGGCATGTTCATCGGCTTCGGCGTCAAGGTGCCGATGTTCCCGTTCCACACCTGGCTGCCGGACGCCCACACGCAGGCGCCCACCCAGGGTTCGGTCATCCTGGCCGCCGTGCTCCTGAAGCTCGGTACCTACGGCTTCATCCGCATCGCCATCCCGATGCTTCCCGAGGCCGCCGAGGCCTGGGCCCCCTGGATCGGCCTCTTCGCCGTGATCGGCATCATCTACGGCGCCCTCGGGTGTCTGGCCCAGACCGACATGAAGCGGCTGATCGCCTTCTCGTCGGTGGCCCACATGGGCTTCGTGATGCTCGGCATCGCCACGCTCACCGACTTCGGCATCAACGCCGCCATCTTCGGCATGGTCGCCCACGGCCTCATCACCGGGATGCTCTTCTTCATCGCCGGTTCGGTGAAGGAGCGCTACCACACCCTCGAGATCGATCGCCTCGGCGGCATGCTCGTGCAGGCGCCCAAGCTCGGCTGGATCCTCGGCTTCTGCGCCATGGCCTCGCTCGGTCTTCCCGGACTCGCCGGTTTCTGGGGCGAGTTCCCGGCGATCCTGTCGGCCTACAACCCGGCCGCCGGCATCCCGGAGGAGACCTTCCGGGGCTACATGGTCGTCGCCGCCATCGGCACCGTGCTCGCGGCCGGCTATCTCCTGTGGCTCCTCCAGCGCACCGCGATGGGCGAGCCGTCGGAGGAGTTCGCGAACGATCCGGAGATCACGGACGTGTCCACGATCGAGTGGATCGCGTGGACGCCGTTCCTGTTCCTCATCGTGCTCTTCGGTGTCGCCCCCGGGCTCATCTTCGAAGTCACGGACCCGGCGGTCGTCGAGTCCCTCAACAACTGCATCCAAGTCGGATGTGAGGTCGCGGGCGGCTGACGATGTCTGCCCTTCTCGCCGCCTCGGACTTCGTCCGCCCGCCGATCGACTGGCACGCGGCCGCGCCCGAGCTCACGCTGCTCGCCTTCGGCGCCCTGCTGACCATGATGGACATCGGCTGGCTCGAGCGGGGTCGCAAGGCCTCGTCCGTGCTCGCCTCGCTGGCGCTGCTGGCCACGATGGTCCCGATCATCACCCTCGCGGCCGACGGAAACGATCGCACGATGTTCGGTGGCGCCTTCGTCGTCGACAACTACAGCCTCATCATGAAGGCCATGTTCGTGCTGGCCGGCTATGTGGTCGTGCTGCTCTCCACGAACTACATCGCCGAGGGCGACTACTGGGAGAACGAGTACTACGGCCTCCTGCTCAGCTCGATCCTCGGCATGGTGCTCATGGCGTCGGCGCGTGACCTGATCACGATCTTCGTCGCCCTCGAGCTGCTGTCGATCCCCGCCTACATGCTCGCCACCTGGCGCAAGCGGGACCTCAAGAGCAACGAAGCCGGCATGAAGTACTACCTGATGGGTGTCTTCGCCTCGGCCGTGATGCTCTACGGCATGTCGCTGCTCTACGGATCGTCCGGGTCGACGCTGCTCGCCGACATCAACGTCGCGCTGTCGGCCGCCGGCGATCCGTCGTCGGTGGTGGTTCTCGGCATCATCTTCGTGACGGTCGGCTTCGCCTTCAAGGTGTCGGCCTTCCCGTTCCACACCTGGGCACCCGACACCTACGAGGGTGCGCCCACCCCGGTCACCGCGTTCTTGTCCGTCGCGTCGAAGGCGGCGGGCTTCGTGGCGCTGATGAACATCGTGTTCGTCGGTCTGCTCGGTCGCGACGACGTGGTCGAACCGCTCATGTGGGTGCTCGCCGCGGCGTCGATGACCGTCGGCAACCTGATCGCGCTTCGCCAGACCAACATCGTGCGCATGCTCGCCTATTCGGGTGTCGCCCAGGCCGGCTACATGCTCGCGCCGCTCGCCGTCTACGGCGACGTGCCCGAGACCGCCCTCGGTGCCGTGGTCACCTATCTCGTGATCTACGCAGCGATGAACCTGGGCGCGTTCGCGGTGATCATGGCGGTCGCTCGCAAGACCCGTTCCGCGGAGATCAGCGACTATCGCGGTCTGTTCCACTATGCGCCGGGTCTCACCGTCGCGATGACGATCTTCCTCTTCTCCCTGGCCGGCATCCCGCCGCTCGGCGGCTGGTTCGCGAAGTTCCGGGTGGTCGAAGCGCTCATCGATGCGAACAACGCGTCCGGCGTGGTGCTCGGCATCTTCGTCGCCGTCAACTCGGTGATCGCGCTCTACTACTACGCCCGCATCGGCCTCGCGATGTGGGGCGAAGAGGCCCCCGACGGCGACCTCAGCAAGGTCGACGTGCCGGTGTCGTTGGTCGCCGCGATCGGCATCACCGCCATCGTCACCATCGCCTTCGGTCTCGGTCTCGTCGTCGGCGACTTCACCGACGTGAGCCTCGTCGCCGCCAGCGGCGGCTGATCCGGCCATGCCGGCCGAGTCGCTCGCCGACCGGCTCGATCGTCAGATTGCCGAGGACGGGCCGATGCCCGTTTCCGCGTACGTCGACGCTGCGCTCTACGACGCGCACGCGGGGTTCTACGCGACAGGGGGCCGTGCGGGCCGCGGCGGCGATTTCCTGACCGCACCGGAGGTCGGCCCGCTCTTCGGTGCAGTCGTCGCCCGCGCCGTCGACACCTGGTGGGAGGCAGCCGGTCGACCCGACGCGTTCGTGGTCGAGGAGTGGGGCGCCGGGCCGGGCACGCTCGCCCGCGCGGTCGTGGCGGCCGAGCCGGTCGCGCTGACCGCCGG
>BQJV01000099.1 GCA_021604885.1 Acidimicrobiales bacterium | reverse complement strand
AACGACATCGCTTCGTGGACCGAACCGTTGTCCCCGACCGACTGCCTCGCCACCATGGGCCGCGCCGACTGCTGACGGCTTATCGCCGGGTCCCGAAGCGGAACTGCCCGACACCTGTCGGAACGGTCAGTCCTTCTTGGCCCGACTCGGACTCACCCGCGGTGGCTCGTTCGGCTGTTTCGGATACACCGGCGGCCATGGCGCATCGAGCATGCCGTCGGCCCAGTCGCGCTCGTGCCACTCGAGCAGCGGTTCGAGTGACTGGAGGTCGTCGTCGAGCGTCGCCCACGGGTCGCCGCGGTCGGCCAGAAGCCCGGGCACGGTGGCGAGTGTGATGTCCTCCGGTTCGACGCTGTCGACCTCGTCCCAGGTGATGGGCATCGACACCTGTCCCCCCACCCGCGGCCGCACGCACCACGTGCCGAAGACCGTCTTGTGCGGAGCGTTCTGGTTGAAGTCGACGAAGATCCGCTCGCCCCGCTCCTCCTTCCACCACTCACAGGTGAGGAGGTCTGGTCGGCGCCGCTGCATCTCGCGGGCGAGCGCGACCGCGGCGTAGCGGACCTGATAGCTGTCCCAGCGCGGCTCGAGGCGGACGTAGATGTGGATGCCCTTGGACCCCGACGTCTTCGGCCACGCCACGATGCCGAGCTCGTCGAGCACGGCGTTGACCTCGAGCGCGGCCGCGCGGACGTCGTCGAAGCCGGTGCCCGGCTGCGGATCGAGGTCGATCCGCAGCTCGTCGGCGTGCGCCGGATCCGCGGCGCGGTAGGGCCACACGTGGAAGCCGAGGCACCCCATGTTCACCGCCCAGACGATGTGCGCCATGTCGTGGGCGATCAGGGCGTTCGAGGTCGTGCCGTTCGGCGTGCTGACCTCCGTGGTGCGCAGCCAGTCGGGAGCGCCCTTGGGCACCCGCTTCTGGAAGAAGGACTTGCCGCGCGCGCCGTCCGGATAGCGCTCCAGCAGCAGGGGCCGCCCGCCCACGACCCGCATGAACGGTTCGGCCACCGCAAGGTAGTACTCCACGAGATCGAGCTTCGTCTCGCCCCGCTTGGGGAAGAACACCTTCTCGGGGCTGGTGACGCGTGCCTCCACCCCATCGATGTCGAGCGTGATCGGAGCACCGTGCTCGTCGGCGGCCATCCCCGGACGCTACCCGGTCGGCCGCAGCCGCTCGACCGTCAGTGCGACCGCGCCACCGGCCATCATGATCCCGGCACCCACCACGCCCAGCCCGCCGAAGGACCAGGCCGAGACGACCGCACCACCGACGAGCGGCCCCGCGGCGCGGCCAGCGGCCATCGCGGCCTGCGCGTCGCCGGCTCGGTCCGCCGGGTTGGCCGACCGGGCAGCCAGGAGGCTGAAGACTCCGGGAATCGCGGCCCAGAACGCGAAGCCCCACACGATCAGTACCGGCCAGGCCATCCACGGCTCGGTGAGAAAGCCGAGCGCGAGCGCGCAGAGCCCGGTGAGCACGATCCAGAGGCCAGCGAGCGGACGGCGACCGCGCCAGCGCGCCGAGGGAATCGACGCGAGGGCATTGGCCGCATAGATCAGCGAGAGGGTGCCGGCGCCGACGCCGACCTCGTCGATGAGGATCACACCGCCGAACACGAACACGGCCGAGCCGCCGAGCGTCATCAAGGTCAGGGCGACGACGAGGGCGAGTGCTTGCGGCACGGCTTTCGACCGCTCCGCGTCGGCGACCGTGTTCGCGCCTTCGAAGCTCGGCGTCCACAGCAACGGCACCAGCGAAGCCGCTGCGAGCAGCGCGAAGATCGTGCGATCGTCGCCCGCCTCGAGCAGGAGGCCGAAGACGGGTGACACGACGACGCCCGTGATCGGGCCCACGACGGCGATGTCGCCTTGTCGGTCCTCGTCGCCGAAGACCTGCGACCAGGCGAGCCAGGTGAGGGTGCCGAGCGCGAGTCCGGCGAACCCGCGCAGCACGACGAACAGCGCGAACGTGTCCGACAGCGCGCTTGCGAGGTTGGCTGCTGCGAGGATCAGCAGCGCCAGCCGGAACGCACGTCCCGATGGAGCCGTGAACCGGCCGGCGGTCCAGGACCCGACCACGAACATGCCGAGCTGCGCGGCGGAGAACAGCCCGGCCGTTCCCGCGCCCACGTCGAAACGATCGGCGATCGACGACAGCGAGATCGGTGTTGCCGCGAACACCGCGGTGGAGACCGCGGTGGCGGCGAGCAGCCCCGGTGCGGCACCGAGCCGAGCAACACGAAGTAGCCGAAGGGGCGCCTGCATCGCTGCAGGCTACGGCCGCGGTCTCCGGCTCGGACCGGGCGAACTACGCGCCCGGCTTGAAGACCATCAGGTACATGGTCACCAGGAACATCACGGTGATGAGCTGCCCACCGAGGGCGACGGTCTTCGCCGCGCTGTCGTCACCAGCTGCGAGGCCCTTCTCGCCCTTGAGGATCATGCCGTGGAGGACGCCGTTCATGGCGAGCCACAGAACAACGGCCGGCCAGACCCAACTGTCGGAGACCGAGTAGACCAACTCGTCGGTGCCCGGGGCCTTCGACATGCCCGCCACACCGAACCCGAGCAGACCGCCGACGATCAGCGCCGAGCCGTAGATCTTCATCCCCCGTGAGGCGATCCCGGTGAAGATCCGCTGCCGTGCGTCACCCATGCCCTGGGTGTCGTTCTCGATGAACGGATGCACGAAGGCGGGCGAGAAGGCCACGAACATCGCGAGGATGTGCAGCAGGAGAATGATGTTGTATCCGGTGTCACCGATGTCAGCGAGAAGCATGGACGAAGCATAGTTCCGCGCCACCGACGCAATGAGTGGGCCGCATGGCTAAGTGGGCCGTAGGCTGACGCCTATGCCCGAGTACCGCAGCCGCACCACCACCCAGGGACGCAACCAGGCGGGCGCCCGTGCCCTCTGGCGCGCGACCGGCATGACCGACGACGACTTCGAGAAGCCGATCATCGCGGTGTCGAACTCGTTCACCCAGTTCGTGCCGGGCCACGTGCACCTCAAGGACATGGGCCAGCTCGTCGCCCGCGAGATCGAAGCCGCCGGCGGCATCGCCAAGGAGTTCAACACGATCGCCGTGGACGACGGCATCGCGATGGGCCACGACGGCATGCTCTACAGCCTGCCGAGTCGCGACCTGATCGCCGATTCGGTCGAGTACATGGTGAACGCCCACTGCGCGGACGCGCTGGTGTGCATCTCGAACTGCGACAAGATCACCCCGGGCATGTTGATGGCCACGATGCGCCTCAACATCCCGACGATCTTCGTCACCGGTGGCCCGATGGAAGCGGGCAAGACGCGCCTCGCCGGCGTCGAGGTGAAGCTCGATCTCATCGATCCGATGATCAAGGCCGGCGACGCGTCGGTCAGCGACGAGGACGTGCTCCAGATGGAGCGCTCGGCGTGTCCCACCTGCGGGTCGTGCTCCGGCATGTTCACCGCCAACTCCATGAACTGTCTCGCCGAGGCGCTGGGCCTCGCCCTCCCCGGCAACGGCACCGTCGTGGCGACCCACAGCGACCGCGAGCAGCTGTTCCTCGAGGCCGGCCGCCGCATCGTCGACATCGCCAAGCGGCACTACGAGAAGGACGACGACTCCGTTCTTCCCCGCTCGATCTGCACGAAAAGTGCCTTCGAGAACGCGATGACGCTCGACATCGCGATGGGCGGTTCGACCAACACCGTCCTCCACATCCTCGCGGCGGCCCGTGAGGGCGAGGTCGACTTCACGATGGCCGACATCGACCGGCTGAGCCGCTCGACTCCCGCCATCTGCAAGGTCGCGCCCGCCACGAGCGACTATCACATCGAGGACGTGCACCGGGCCGGCGGAATCATGGCGATCCTCGGCGAGCTGGATCGTGGCGGCCTCCTCGACACGTCCCTGCCGACCGTGCACAGCGAGACCTTCGCTGCGGCCCTCGATCAGTGGGACGTCGCTCGCGACCCGGCGCCCGACGTCGTCGAGTTCTTCCGGGCCGGGCCGGCCGGCATCCCGACCCAGACCGCCTTCAGCCAGAGCACCCGTTGGGACACGCTCGACCTCGACCGCGAGAACGGCTGCATCCGCACCGTCGAGAACGCCTACTTCCAGGACGGTGGCCTCGCCGTGCTCTACGGCAACATCGCCGAGAACGGCTGCATCGTGAAGACCGCCGGCGTCGACCCGTCGATCTTCGAGTTCTCCGGCCCCGCCCGCGTCTTCGAGTCCCAGGACTCCGCGTGCGAGGGCATCCTCGACGAGTCACGGATCGAGGCGGGCGACGTCGTCATCATCCGCTACGAAGGCCCCAAGGGCGGCCCCGGCATGCAGGAGATGCTTTACCCCACGAGCTACATCAAGAGCCGTGACCTCGGGAAGGAGTGCGCGCTCGTCACGGACGGCCGATTCTCCGGTGGCACCTCCGGACTCTCGATCGGCCACGCGTCACCCGAAGCCGCGGAGGGTGGCGCCATCGGCCTCATCGAGGATGGCGACATGATCGACATCGACATCCCGAACCGCACGATCGCGCTGCGGATCAGCGACGACGAGCTCGCCGCCCGCCGTACCGCGATGGAAGCCAAGGGTGATGCCGCGTGGCAACCCGCCGAGATCCGCACCCGCAATGTGAGTGCGGCGCTGTGGGCGTACGCGGCGATGACCACGAGCGCCGACAAGGGCGCGGTCCGCGATGTCAGCCAGATCCGACGTTGACGTGACCGCGGCGGAGAAGACCGCACGGGGCCCCGATGCCGTTCGGCGGGCCCTGATCGACGCGGCCAAGAGCCTCATGGGCATGCGGTCGCCGCGCCAGGTGAGCGGCCGTGAGCTCGCGCAACACGCCGGCGTCAACTACGGGCTGATCCACCACTACTTCGGCACGAAGGACAATGTGTTCGCCGAGGCCGTGGCCGAGGCGACCGAAGCGATGGGCGAACGATGGGACGCGGGCGGCATGCTCCCCGTCAACACCACCGACGAGGCCACGAGCTACCGCACGTTCGCGAAGCTCGAGATCGACGACGCCGCAAGCCCGATCCGCCATCTCATCACCCGGATCGTGGCCGGGCAGGCCGAGATCACCGGCCGGGAGAAGGACGACCCAGAACTGCTGGCAGAAGTCGCCATCGCGACCGCCCTCCAGTTCGGCTGGGGCGCCTTCGAGGAGGACATCCTCGGCACGCTCGAGGCGTTCGGCGCCGAGCGCGACACGCTCCGAGCTCGGGTGAGCGAACTCTCCCGCCGCCTCGCGAGCAACTGAGCGACCGCATGACAAATCTGCGGAGCGACCGCGCCGTTGTCGCGTACATCGCATCGATGGCGGTGATCCTCGCCTTCGGCATCGACGCGTCCCTGCCGGCGTTCGACGAGCTGCGCACGGAGTTCGACCTCCGGAACGGGTCGGGCGAGGTCTCGCTCGTCGTCACGACCTATTTCCTCGGCATGGGCTTCGGCCAGCTGATCTGGGGCCTGTCGTCCGACCGGATCGGTCGCCAGAAGGCGATGCTCGCCGGACTGCTGCTCTACGGCATCGGCGCGGCCGGCGCTGCGCTCGCCGGAAGCATGACGATGCTGTTGGTCGCCCGCGTCGTCTGGGGGCTCGGCGCGGCGGCACCGAGCGTGCTGCGCAACTCCGTCGCCCGCGACCTCTACAGCGGGGACAAGCTCGCCCAGATCACGTCGATGGCGATGGCGATCTTCCTGATGGGGCCCGCCGTCGCGCCGGCGGTCGGCGAGCTGATCCTTCTGTCGGACAACTGGCGGTGGGTCTTCGCGGCCGCGGTGCCCCTCGCCATCGCCGGCATGGTGTGGACGTTCCGGTTCGGCGAGACGCTCGACCCGGCCAACGTTCGTCCACTCGACCTGCGCAGCATTGCCGCCGGGGCGCGCACGTTCTTCGGAAATCGTGCGGCGTTCGGTCACTCGCTGGCGATCACCGCTGCGTCCGGCGCGTTCTTCATCTTCCTCGGGTCGAGCCAGCCGATCGTCGACGAGATCTACGGGCACGGTGACTGGTTCGCCCTCATCTTCGCGTGCGTCGCCGCCTGCATCGGGCTGACGGTGTGGAACAGCGGACGATTCATCCGCGGCCACGGCGCCCGCAAGGTTGCGCTTGTCGCGGTGATCGGGATGATCGCTGCCGCGGCGGCGTTCGGTGTCGTGGCGGTCGCGACGGACGGCCGACCGCCGTTCTGGTTCTGGCTCGGTGCGGTCGCCGTCTTCGCCTCGCTCGGCACGGTGTCGACGCCGACCATGACGGCGATGGCGATGACGCCGATGGCCCGCGTGGCCGGCACGGCGAGCGCACTGAACGGGGTGCTCAGCGTCGCCGGCGCATCCCTTCTCGCCGTCGTGTTCGATCGCCGCATCGACGACACGGTGACACCCATGGCCGTGGGCTTCCTCGTCTACTCGCTTCTCGCGCTCGGCTTCCTGCTGTGGGCACGCGGCGGCTCCGACGAGATCGTGGAACCGGTCGAGCGGGCTACCGTGTCGCGATGAGCGACGAGTTCTGGGACGCGGCCGCACCACTGCTCGCGGAGGGCCTCCTCGAAGAAGGCACGATCATGGGCGGGCCCTGTGCGCGCAGCGCCGGCGAGTTCGTCGGCATGCCCCACCACAAGGGCGACGGCATCGTCGTCAAGCTTCCCCGCGACGAGGTGGACGCGATGATCGCGGCCGGCGACGGAGCATCGTTCGCGCCGGCCGGCAAGGTCTTTCGTGAGTGGGTCCTCGTCGAGGCGCACGACGAGCGCCAGTGGACCGAGCTGCTCCGCCGTTCGGTCGCCTTCGTGAATCCGTGATCGCCGACGACGGGTAACGTCCCCGGATGCGCTTCACCACCGTCCGTACCGACGGCACGACCCGAGCGGCCCGCGTCGAGGGCGACGAGCTCGTCCTGCTCGATCACGCGGACGTCGGCGCGCTGCTCCGTAGCGGTGACGACGGGTCCGGCGGCGATGTCTCGATCGCCCGAGCGGACGCCGACCTCGCGCCGCTCGTCACCCATCCGGAGAAGATCGTGTGCGTCGGCGTGAACTATCGCGACCACATCGAGGAGATGGGCCGCGAGGCACCGCCGGCCCCCACCTACTTCGCGAAGTACCGACGCGCCCTGATCGGAGCCCGCGACACCATCGCGCTCCCCGATCCAGCGATCTCGACGAGCATCGACTGGGAGGCCGAACTCGCTGTCGTGATCGGTGCCGAGATCCGAGACGCCACAGCGCCCGAGGCACTTGCCGCGATTGCCGGCTACTCGGTGCTCAACGATGTCTCGGTGCGGGACTACCAGCGCCGCACCACCCAGTTCCTGGCCGGCAAGACCTGGGAGGGCATGACTCCGCTCGGGCCAGAGCTCGTCACCAGAGACGAGCTCGGCGACGGCTCGGGGCTCGCCATCCGCTGCGAGGTCGACGGGGTCGTGAAACAGGAGAGCACCACGAGCGAACTGGTGTTCAACGCGGTCGACATCGTGCAGGACCTGAGCCGCGTCATCACGCTGGCACCGGGCGACGTGATCGCCACCGGCACGCCGGGAGGGGTCGGCGCGGCGCGCACACCACCCGAATTCATGTCGGAAGGTACCGAGCTGCGTACCGTCATCGAGGGCATCGGCGAATGTGTGAACATCTGCCGGTTCCGATGATGCGAGGATGACGTGATGGGACTCTTCAGTCG
The DNA here is from genome assembly GCA_021604885.1 of Acidimicrobiales bacterium. Taxonomy (GTDB): domain Bacteria; phylum Actinomycetota; class Acidimicrobiia; order Acidimicrobiales; family Aldehydirespiratoraceae; genus JAJRXC01. Next base: position 1,607 of record BQJV01000099.1, on the reverse strand, counting down.
CAAGAAGCGCGAGCCCGTCGACGACACCGTCAGCGACGCAGCCGACGAGCAGGACCCGCCGGCGCCGGAGTCCGATCCCGCCACCGGGGAGGCCCGCGACGCCTTCGAGCAGCTGATCGACCGGGAGTGGGAACGGCTGTCGAGCGCCGGCACCTGGTGGACCGCCGGCGAACGGGTGGCCATCGCGGTCGACGCACGGCTCGCCATGGCCGGCGAAGAACCGACTGGCGTGCTTCCCCCACCGCTCGAAGAGGCGACCGCCCGCATCGCCGCGTGTCCGGCGACGATCCGCGGCACGGACGTCGCCCGATGGGAGCTCGACGGCCTCGACTCGTTCGCGTACGTCGAGACCGTCGGCATCGTGAGCCGACTGATGGCGCTCGACACCGCTGCGTTCGGGCTCGGGATCAAGGCCCGACGCCTTCCCGAACCCCAACCCGGCGCCCCGACCCGGATCCGCCCGGACGACGCAGCCCTCACCACCGGATGGTCGCCCACGGTCGGGCCGGCAAGTGCACCGTCGTCGCTCACCGCGGTGCCCGACGAGGCCGAGGCGATGTTCGACTTCCACGGCGTGCTCTACGCAACGATGGAAGAGATGTTCGACATGCAGCTCGAACGGGAGGGTCTGACCCGCCCGCAGATCGAGCTTGTCGCCGCCCGCACGTCAACGCTCAACGAATGCTTCTATTGACTGCTCGGCCACGCCTCGATGCTCCGTGCGAGCATCACCACGTTCGATCTCGAGCTCACCCCCGGTCCGATCGTCTCCGGCATCGGTGACACCGGCGTGCCCCATGGCGACGCGCTCATGGCGTTCGTGGATGCGGTCGTTCTGCGCGACGAGGACGAGCTCGAACCTGCCCGGGCCGCGCTCGAGGCGGCGATCGGCGCCGCGGCCACCGACCGCGCTGCCATGGTCGCCGGCAACTTCTCGATGATGAACCGTGCCCTCGATGCGGTCGGCGCTCCCGTCGACCGCGGCCTCGAGCCGTTGGCGGGCGAGATGGGCCTCACGATCCCGGAGCACCTCAGCTCGTCGTGAGCACCTCGTCCAGCGTGGCGAGGAACCGGTCGTTCTGCTCCGGCGTGCCAATGGTGACGCGGATCCCCTCCCCGGCGAAGGGGCGGGTCACCACCCCACGACGTTCGAGCTCGAGATGGATGTGGTCCGTCTGCTCCGCGAACGGGAGCCAGACGAAGTTGGCGTGCGGGCGGGGGAACGCATGGCCGGCCGCGGTCAGAGCGGCCGCGACGCGGTCGCGCTCGTTCCGCAGCAGGTCGACCCGCTCGGCGATGTCGGCCTCCGCCTCGATCGCGGCGATGCCGGCAGCCTGCGCGATCGCGTTCACCGCGAAGGGGAACAGCGTCTTGTCCACGGCCTCGACCACCATCGGATCGCCGACCAGGTAGCCGAGTCGCAGACCCGCCAGGCCGTGCGCCTTCGAGAACGTGCGGAGCACGACGGCATGGGGATGATCCGGCAGGACGTCGCGCACCGGATCGCCCAGCCCCTCGTCGTTGAACTCCCGGTACGCCTCGTCGATGACGACGATCGTGTCGTGGCCGACGGCGTCACAGAACCGGTGCAGCGCCTCGCAGGACAG
>BQJV01000098.1 GCA_021604885.1 Acidimicrobiales bacterium | reverse complement strand
CAGGGCTTCGCCGATCAGTTCGCTCCGAGTGTGGCCGCGGGTGACGAGCCGGAGGCCGAGGCCCAGGGCGGCGCCCACGCCGAGCTGGTCGACTCGGATGTCACCCTGCCCGAAGAAGACATCACGCGAGACGAGGGCTGAGGTAACCCATGCCGGGAGGGAAGGAGCGTGAGCTCCGCCGCCGCATCAGCAGCATCCAGTCGACGAAGAAGATCACGCGCGCCATGGAACTCATCGCCGCCACCCGCGTCGTGAAGGCGATGCAGCGCGCCGATGCGGCTCGTCCCTACGCCCGCCAGATCACCTCCGTCATCGAGAATCTCGCCGCCGGCGGGGCGACCGTCGACCATCCGCTCCTGCGTGAGGTCGAGGACGTCAAGCGGGTCGGCTTCATCGTGATCGCCGGCGACCGCGGTCTGGCCGGTGCGTTCAACACGAACCCGATCCGGGCCGCCGAGCGTCAGCTCATGGCCCATCAGACCGAGGGCAAGGACTACACCCTCTTCTGCATCGGCAAGAAGCCGGTCGCCTACTTCCGCTTCCGCAACTATCGAGTGGACTACGCGTACGAGGGATTCACCGCCGATCCGACCTACGAGGACGCCCGCCGGATCGCGGACGACGTCGCCAACGCCTTCATCAGCGGCGAGGTCGACGAGGTCGAGTTGATCTACACCGAGTTCATCTCGATGGGCACCCAGCGGGTCTCGATCCGTCGGTTCCTGCCGCTCGAGGACACGGCCGTGATGGCCGAAGGGGGCAGCGGGGACGCGGAAGTGGCATCGGCCTTCGAGTTCGAGCCGTCGCCCGAAGCCGTGCTCGAGTCCCTCCTTCCCCGCTATATCGAAGCTCGTCTGTTCGGCGCCCTGCTCGACAACGCGGCATCCGAGCACGCCAACCGGCAGCGGGCCATGAAGTCGGCCACCGACAACGCGGAAGATCTCATCACCAAGCTGAGCCGCGAGATGAACGCCGCCCGCCAGGCCTCCATCACCACCGAGATCATGGAGATCGTCGGCGGTGCCGAGGCGCTCGGCTCCGGCAAGGACAAGAAGTCTCCCTCCTTCGAGGCGGCGAGCAATTCCACATCGACCGCCACCGCGGTGCTCGAAGCCGGTCCGTTCGGCACCGGCTCCGCCGCGCCGCTCGCCGACGGCACGGCGCCGTCCGCCGCGTTCACCATCAAGGGCAACGCCGACTCGATGCTGTACCACCGGCCCGACAGCCGTTCCTACGCGGTCACGGGCGCCGAAGTCTGGTTCGACAGCGAAGCCTCGGCGCAGGCCGCCGGCTTCACCCTCGCTAACACCCACCCCTCTCCGGAATCCTGATCAGGAGCACCACCGCAATGACCGTCACCGAGAACGATCTCAAGCAAGGCCGCATCGTCGGCATCGCCGGCCCCGTGGTCGACGTCGAGTTCCCGCCCGGGCACCTTCCCGAGATCAACACCCAGCTCGACTTCGACGTCACCGTCGAAGGCGAGACGATCAATGTGCCCGCCGAGGTCGCCCAGCAGATCGGCGACAATCGCATCCGGGCCATCGCCATGAAGCCGACCGACGGCCTCACCCGTGGTGCGCCGGTGCGCAACACCGGTCACGGCGTGCAGGCGCCCGTCGGCGACGGCACGCTCGGCCACATCTGGAACGTCATGGGCGACTGCCTCGACGAGCCCGGACTCACGGTGGACGAGTACTGGAACATCCACCGGTCGGCGCCGTCGTTCGACTCGCTGGAGCCGTCGGCGAAGATGTTCGAGACCGGCGTGAAGGTGATCGACCTGCTCACCCCCTACAAGGAGGGTGGCAAGATCGGCCTGTTCGGTGGCGCCGGCGTGGGCAAGACGGTGCTCATCACCGAGATGATCACCCGTGTGGCCTCCAACCACGGTGGTGTGTCCGTGTTCGCCGGTGTCGGCGAGCGGACCCGTGAGGGCACCGACCTCTTCATCGAGATGGGTGAGACCGTCATGGGCGACGGTGAGACCACCGTGCTCGACAAGGCCGCCCTCGTGTTCGGTCAGATGGACGAGCCCCCGGGAGTCCGCCTCCGCGTGGCGCTCTCCGGCGTGACCATGGCGGAGTACTTCCGTGACGTGCAGAACCAGGACGTGTTGCTCTTCATCGACAACATCTTCCGCTTCGTCCAGGCCGGCTCCGAGGTGTCCACCCTCCTCGGCCGCATGCCGTCGGCCGTGGGCTACCAGCCGACCCTGGCCGACGAGATGGGCGAGCTCCAGGAGCGCATCACCTCGACGCAGGGCAAGTCGATCACCTCGCTGCAGGCCGTGTACGTGCCGGCGGACGACTACACCGACCCCGCACCGTTCACCTCGTTCACCCACTTCGACGGCACCACCGAGCTCTCCCGCGACATCGCCGCGCTCGGCATCTACCCCGCCGTGGATCCGCTGTCGTCCTCGTCCACCATCCTCGACCCGCTGGTCGTCGGCGACCGCCACTACAACGTGGCCCGTCGCGTGCAGGAAGTGCTCCAGCGGTACAAGGAGCTCCAGGACATCATCGCCATCCTCGGTCTCGACGAGCTCTCCGAGGAGGACCGCATCACGGTCGACCGGGCCCGCAAGGTCCAGAAGTTCCTCTCGCAGCCCATGTTCGTGGCCAAGACCTTCACCAACCAGGACGGCATCTTCACGCCGGTCGCCGAGACCATCGAGTCCTTCGAGGCGCTCATCAACGGCGATCTCGATCATCTGCCCGAGCAGGCGTTCTTCATGGTCGGTGGTGCAGAGGACGCCGAGCGCAAGGCCGCCGAGCTCCAGGCCGAGGCCTGAGTCCGATGTTCGACGTCCAGGTCGTCTCTCCGGAGTCGGTGTCCTACACCGGCCAGGCCGAGATGGTCGTGGCGCGCACGGTCGACGGCGGCGACATCGCCTTCCAGACCGGCCACGTGCCGTTCATCGGCACGCTCGCCGTCTGGTCGGTCGACGTGATCCGCGACGACGGTGACCGTGACACCTTCGCCGTCCACCGGGGCTTCGTGCAGGTCAGTGGCGACCAGGTCACCATCCTCAGCGACGTCTCCGAGTCATTGGACGCGATCGACGTCGGGCGCGCCGAGGCCGCCAAGCAGCGCGCCGAAACGGCGTTGCAGGCCGATGCGGATGATGCCGAAGCGGCGGCCGCGTTGGGCCGAGCCGAGCTCCGGCTCAGGGTCGCAGCCGGCGCGGACTGAGCTTCCGCAACCCTCGACGCAGACGACCGAGTCGGCTGCGCAGCGAACGAGCCGGGCCGACGAGGCCCTGGTGGAAGCTCCCGTCGTCGGTGCACACCACGGGTTTGCGGGCGAGACGCGCGATCTCTCGGGCCTGCCCGGGGTGCGACTCGGCGAAGAGAATCGCGTCGCACTGCTTGTAGATCTCCGCCTTGAACGTCGCGTGGGGGTTCTGGGCCCGTCTCGTCTCGGCGTCGGGGAGATCGAGCATGTGCAGTGCCCGGTACGCCACGCCGTGTTCGGCAAGCCAGGCCTCGGTCTCGGGTCGGTACTTCTCGAGCCGTGAGGTGACGATCGCCTGCACCTCGCGACCCGGCAGCATGTGCGGCGTCGCGGTGCGTAGGAACTCGCGGTAGCGCGGCCCGTCGTCGTTCTGCTCGGCGGTCGGGTCCACACAGAGCACACCGTCCATGTCGATACACGCCCGCTCGAGAACGCTGTGGCTCATGAGGTTCCACGAGAACACGCGGGGAGGCGGTACCAGCTCGCACGCCACGTCGACGAGGTGGGCGGCCGAGGGGATGACGAAGACCGCGCCGTAGAGGACCCGGTCGCTGAATGGTGACGCGTCGATGCGCTCGCGGGCGCGCGCCAGGGCGGAACCGGAGAAGACGCTGTCGTCGAACACGAGGATCCGCCGCGCCGACGCGATGATGTCCGCGTCGGCGGCATGGTCGAGTCGGGCCCCGGCACCGAGGACGCGTCCCTCGAGCAATCCGTCGAGGTCGGTGAGCGGGATGCCGCGATGCAGCGCGAGGAGGTTGGCGGCGAGGAGCCCGGAGCGGGGGATGCCGACGACGAGGTCGACGTCGGTCGGGAAGTCGCTGAGTGCACGCTTGATGGCGTTGTCCAGGTCGCCGACGTCTCGGAAGCTGACCCGCGGGATGCCTCGGGTCATTCGATCACCAGATCCCGTATGCCCTCCTCGGCGGGCGGAAAGGCCATGTCGAGCTGTTCGAGCGTTGCCGCGATGATCTCGCTCACGAGGAGGTTCCGGAACCACTTGCGGTCGGCCGGGATGACGTACCAGGGCGCGTGCACGGTGCTGGTGCGTTCGAGCATCACACGAAAGGCCTCCTGGTACTGGTCCCAATGGGCTCGCTCCCGCAGATCACCGGAGTCGAACTTCCAGTTCTTGTCGGCCTCGTCCAGCCGGTCTTGAAGCCGTTCGCGTTGCTCGTCCTTCGAGATGTGGAGGAAGAGCTTGACGATCGTGGTGCCCTCGTCCGTGAGCAACCGCTCGAACGCGTTGATGTGTTCGTAGCGGCGCTCCCACTGCTCCGGCGGAACCAGATCGTGGACGCGGACGACGAGGACGTCCTCGTAGTGCGATCGGTTGAAGATCGTGATCTCGCCGGACTTCGGTGCGTGACGGTGAACGCGCCAGAGATAGTCGTGGCCGAGCTCTTCCTCGGTCGGCTTCTTGAACGAGGCCACCTTCACGCCCTGCGGATTCACCTTGTCGAACACGTGGCGGATCGTGCCGTCCTTGCCGCCGGTGTCGGTGGCCTGGATGATGACCAGCACCTTGTGTCTTCCCTCGGCGAAGAGCAGCTCCTGGAGTGCCTCGATCCGGTCGTTCAGGTCGTCCGTGCGATCCTTGGCCGCTCGCTTGTCCAGGCCCCCGTCGTCGTCGGTTGTCCATGCCCGCAGATCGACCGGTTGGCCTGTGGGAACGAGATACGGCGAGTGATCCATCTGCACAGCTTGCTTGATCCGCACCATGAATGTGCCGACAAGAACAGCAGGAGTCCAATCCGTAGGGGAGGTGTGTCGGTTGTCCCTCGAAGACAGCACAACACGCGCAACCGAAATCGCACTTGCTGACGAGTTCCGCAGCGCAATCGAAGACGCCCGTGAGCGGGTGCAAGCCGTGCTCGAGCCGGCCTGTCCGACGCCTGCGTTCCTGCAGGCCCTTCGCGACGAGGTGCAGCGTGCGGTGACCACGCCGGATGCGGTGCCGTATCCCGAGTTGGCGGATGCCGACGCGTACTGGGACGCGACCGTGAAGCCGCAGAGTCGCAGCGTCCGCGACGCCGTCGAGCAGATCGTCGCGTGGTTGGAGCAACGCGTGATCACGACCATGGAGGTCGCCGAAACGGATCTCAAGTCGCTCGTCGACACGGCGGCGGCCGATCCGGGGAATGATCCGGCAGCCCTGCGTGTCCTCGTACTCGAAGAGGTCGAGGCCCGCTGCCGTGACCTTCACCATCAGATGGCCGAGGTCCTCAGTGTGCTCCCGTCGAGCGACACGCTCGAGGACGCCCGTCGCGATGGCGACGAGGCGATGCGAGCCCAGGCCACAGCCGACGTCGAGTCGCTGAAGGCTGCCTATCTCCGTGACGCGGGTGGAGACGACGCCCATCAGCGGTTCGCCGAGGGTCAGTGGTCCGAGACGTTCGCCGAACGCGTGAACCATCGCTCTTCGATGCTGGCCGCTCAGGCGCCCTGGCGTCATCAGGAGTTCGCCCTCGTCGGCTACGAGCGGGCCCGCAGCGAGGCCGAGCGGATCGTCGAGGAGTCCGCGGTGCGTCTCCAGGCCCCACTGCGCGGACTGCAGGAGCTTCTGCTCGAACGGTACGACGCCGGCGTCTCCGCCGACGCCTGAGCTCGCCGGCCCGGGTCAGCCGTAGTCGATTGCGCTGAACTCGCTCAGCTTGTCGATCTGGTGGTGGGCTTCGACCTTGCGGACGGTGCCAGACCGCGATCGCATCACGAGCGACTCGGTGTGGCAGCCGTAGCTGTCGAATCGGACGCCGCGGACCAGATCGCCGTCGGTGATGCCGGTGGCGGCGAAGAAGCAGTCGTCGCTGCGGATGAGGTCGTCGACCGTCAGCACCTGGGTCAGGTCGTAGCCGGCGTCGACCGCCTCGTTGCGTTCCCGCTCGTTGCGCGGCCAGAGTCGACCGAGCTGCTCGCCGCCCATGCACTTCAGAGCGGCGGCGGTGATGACGCCCTCGGGTGTGCCGCCGATGCCGAACAGGATGTCGGCACCGGACTGCGGCCAGGCCGTGCTGATCGCTCCGGCGACGTCGCCGTCCGGGATCAGTCGGATCCGGGCTCCGGCTTCGCGCACCTCGGCGATGATCTCCTCGTGCCGGTCGCGGTCGAGGATGACCGCGGTGAGATCACGCACGGACTCGCGCTTGGCCTCGGCCACGGCCTGCAGGTTCTCGGTCACGGACATGTCCATGCTGATGACGCCGGCCGCTTGCGGACCCACGGCGATCTTCTCCATGTAGACGCACGGGCCCGGATCGAACATCGACCCCCGCGGGGCGACCGCGATCACGGCGATCGCGTTGCCACGACCGAGCGCAGTGAGTGTGGTGCCGTCGATCGGATCCACGGCGATGTCGGTCTGCGGCGGGGAGCCGTCGCCGATGTTCTCGCCGTTGAAGAGCATCGGCGCTTCGTCCTTCTCGCCCTCGCCGATCACGACGATGCCGTCCATCGAGACGGTGTCCAGCACGACCCGCATGGCGTCGACGGCGGCGCCGTCGGCGCCTTCCTTGTCACCCCGGCCCATCCAGCGAGACGCGGCCATCGCGGCCGCTTCGGTGACCCGCACGAGCTCCAGCGCGAGGTTGCGGTCCGGCAAGTCCTGATTCGTCATCCTGGGAACGGTAGTCGGCCCGACGGCGTGCGAGGATGTTGGCCGTGGCATTCCGGAATCGACGCAAGGACCGCACCGAAGCCGACCCCGGGGCCTCCCCGGGCGACGACAATGCCGACGATCATGCCGGGGACGATGCCGGAGATGATGCCGAGGAGCTGACCGACGACGCGGACGGCGAATGGCTGGCATACGAGCTCCACGAGTGGGCAGCCGAATCGCGAGCCATGCTCGCCCAGCTCCTGCTCGCCGACGGCGTGGCCCACAGCTGGCAGGGCACGACCCTGCTCGCGCACGAGTCCGTCGAGAAGGAGGTGGACGAGCTCCTCGAGGAGGTCGAGCAGGCCGAGGTGCGCGAGCTCGATCCCGACGAGGCCCAGGTGGCGTTCGAGATGGAGGGCTGGGGAGGTGAGCTCCAGGCGCTGCTCGCCGAGCGACTGGGCGCCGTCGGCGTGCCCCACGAGTTCGATGCCGAAGGCGATCTCGTCTGCCACGAGGCGGACGAGGAGCAGGTGGAGTTGGTGATCGAGGAGTTGCTCGCCCGTGCCGCGGACGAGGGACTGGAGGAGCTCGACGGTCTGGCGGCAAACGACCTCCTGAGCGCCCTTTTCGGCGCCACGGATCGCCTTCGCCGCGACGTCCACGACTCGAAGGGCGTGCTCGGTGTGCTCGAACACGGACGCCGTCTGGCGGGCACCGCAACCCCGTTCGGCTTCTCGGCGACGAACTGGACATCGCTGCGCGATGGTGCGAGCGACCTGTGCGATCTGCTCGAGGAGGAGGGGTCAACGGACGCCGAGGTGACCGACCTCGCCGTACGTCTGCGTGACACCCTCCAGCGCATCATCTGATCTCTCGTAACCCGTCGCGGCGCGTTACCGTTGCACAATGCTGTTGGCCGAGATCGAGGTGTGTCACTCCCGCCCGATTGCGCCGACCCGACGGGTGGCGGTCGGCAACACGATCCTGCCCTGCGACCCCGCGCCGGGGTTCGGCGGTCTGCTGCTCGGCGCGGTGGCCGCCCGATTCGTCATGGATCTCGACCCCGATGACGTCCCGGACATCGTTGCGCTCACCCACGAGCTCGAAGCCGGCCGTGGCATCCCGCAACCCCGCCTCCGGCACCGGTTCCAGGACGACCGCGTGGGGCTCACGCGCAGCTCGCATCGGCTTCATCGCGACGACGAGACCGACGCGATGCGCCTGCAGTTCACCACCGGCAAGGGCGGCCCGTCGCAACAGGTGCTCGGCGCGGTGTACGCCGCCGGCCTCGTCCCGAAGGAGGTGCGCGGCGAGGTGCTCGCGTCGATTCGACGCGGCCTGGCGTGGACCGGTGACATCGGGCCGGCGCTGCTCGCCCATCTCGCCGGCCGCGGCCAGCACGCGCTGTCCACCAGCGCCATGGCGGACCCGGTCGGCTGGGCGATGCGCGTGCTCGGACTCTCGGCGCTCGACGTGCGCCCGACCAAGGGCGTCGTGCAGCGCGGCTACCGCGATGCGTTGCTCGCCGCACACCCCGACCATGGCGGCGCCGACGCCGACGCGGCCCAGAAGATCGCCGAGATCGGCGAGGCCCGCCGAATCCTGTTGGCCCGCTGATGGTGAAACCCTCGGGCCTCCTTCTGACCCACGGCGCGGGCGGGGACTCGTCGCATCGGCTGCTCGTGGCGCTCGAGGAACACCTCCAGCTGCCCGTGTACCGGATGGACTTTCCGTATCGCAAGGAGGGCCGCAAGGCGCCGGACCGGGCACCGAAGCTGATGGCGGCGCTGCACGACGAGGTCGAGATCGCGGCGGAGACGCTCGGGGTGCGCGCCGACCGGCTGGCGTTCGGTGGTCGATCGATGGGTGGTCGCATCTGTTCGATGGCGATCGCCGAGGGCCTGCCTGCGTCGGCGGTGGTCCTCCTCAGCTATCCGCTGCACCCGCCGGGAAAGCCCGACCGTCTGCGCATCGAGCACTTCCCGGACCTCACCGTCCCGACGCTCTTCGTCAACGGCGACCGGGATCCGTTCGGCACGCCGGACGAACTCGACGCGCACATCGGCGCGATCGCGGGGCCGACGCAGGTCCATTGGCTCGAGGGGCAGCGTCACGATCCCAAGCCGACGTTCGACGACGAGATCATCGAGGTCGTCGGCGCCTTCCTCCGCTCCCTCTAGCCTCGCGAGCGTGTGGGATCGCATCGAGAGCCTCGAACAGGAGCTCCGAGACGTCGAGATCCGCCTGAGTGATCCGGCGGTCCAGTCCGACGCGTCCCAGCTCGCCGACCTCGGCCGCCGCTACAAGGACCTCGACGAGGTGGTCGGCGTCGGCCGTCGCCTCCGCACCGCGGCGGGGGACCTCGAGGTCGCGAACGAGATGTTCGCCGAGACCACGGGCGACGACCGGGAGGAGCTCCGGGCCGAGATCGCCGAACTCGAAGCGGCGATCGCGGCGGACGAGGAGGCGA
>BQJV01000097.1 GCA_021604885.1 Acidimicrobiales bacterium | reverse complement strand
GCGGAGGCCGGGCCGAGATCGATGAGCGCCGGGCCGGATGACGGCGCGTCCTGGGCGCCGACCGGCATCGCGCAGGACGCGGCGACGCCGGCGGTCACGCCGACGACCATCATGCGTTGCACGACGGTCGGCGTGACCTTCCGCCACAGTCGTCGCATCGAGACCGATGCCGTGACCGAGGCGACGCAGCCGATCGCGGAGACGCCTGCGACGTACGCCGCGGCGGCCAGTCCGGCGAGTCGGAGCAGGGCGATCACGGCGACGTCGGTACCCGCCGCCTCCCACCACGTGAGAAACGCACCGGGATCAGGCGGCTGCGGGGCGACCTGGAGCGGCAGCAGAACGGCAACGGCCCCGGCGCCGGCGGCCAGCAGACCGAACGACGGAAGGGCGCGGGGCTGTGGAACGGGTGGATTCACGAGTCCTCCGGAAAGAACGAGGATCCGGCGGACCGGATGATACGAAGGCGGTCACAGGTCTCGCCGGCGATCACGGCGAGAGCGACAGCATCGGGGACGGTGGTGATGTCGTCGGCGAACACCGACCCGCCCGGCTCCGGCCACTGGCCGAACCGGGCGATCTCGCCGGTGGCGCGCACGAGAACCGCAGGGGTGGGTTCGCCGTCACAGTCCCAGTCGCCCATGACCACCTCGTCGTCGGCCGATCCGAGGGCGAAGCGCCGCCCCTCGTGGACGAGCACCGTCGGCTCGGCGGCGCGAACGGCGTCGGACGGGGGAGCCGTGGTCGCGACATCCTGCCCGGCGACGCTGGTTGACGTCGCCGGGGCGGCAGGGGCCAGCTCGACCGGGGCAGGCGCCGCGCCGCGCGGCCAGAGCGCAAGCGTGAGCGCGCCGATCGCAACGGACGCCAGCGCGACCGCAGCGGCCGTGCGCGGCGAGGGGCGGGGACGAGGCCGCAGCACCCGCGCGGCACGACCCGGTCGGAGCCGATTCAACTCGGCGGTGAGTTGTCGGGCGGAAAGCCCGTTGTCGCGGGCCCCTGCGGCTGCGGAGGCGAGCCCGGTCCGCAGATCGTCCGGTCCGGCGGCGGCGACCGTGTCGATCAGGTCGGCAAGTGCCGCGACGTCCTCAGCTCGTGTGCCTTCGTCGGCGGACGCGGCGTCGGCGAGGCCGCACAGCACGGGCCGACGGTCCGGCCCGACGATGACATGGTCGGGCGCGAGCGAGCCATGGGCGGTGCCCATCTCGTGCAGGTCGGCGACCGTCGACGTGACCGCGGCGAGACCCTCGATGACGGCGGCGGCAGTGGTCGGCGGTGTGCGGGCCCAGGTGTCGGTGCCCGCGTAGTCAAGCCGGAGTTCGAGCTCCGGATCCTCGAACAGGTCGACGAACTGCACGACCCCGGGGTGGTCGAGGCGCTGGAGCAGCGTGGCCTCCCGCCGCCGGCGATCCTCCTCGCCCGGCGACGCCCGCTTGACCGCCAGAAGCCGTTCGCCGGCCCGGGTCACCGTGATCCCGGTCATCCTGCGCTCGCTGGCTGGAAACAACTCATGAACATGAAATAGCATGAAAAGCTGTCGAGGGCAATCACGAGGATGTCGGCTGGTCGGACCGAGGCGGACCGGTAGCCTGAGCGGATGTCGTCACCCCGAATCGTCGCGGTCGAGCCGGGGTCTCCCGCGGCGCGTGCCGGCCTGCGCGCGGGCGACGAGATCCGCGCCATCGACGGCGAGGTTCCGCGTGACGTGATCCGCTGGCAGATCCTGACGAGCGACGCCGAGGTGGAGCTGGCGATCGACCGCGACGGCGAGCGGTTCGATGCCGTGGTCCACAAGGCCGACGGCGAACCCCTCGGTGCGGACGTCCACGCGGCGGTGTTCGACAAGGTGCAGACCTGCGACAACCATTGCGAGTTCTGCTTCATCCACCAGCTGCCGAAGGGCATGCGGCGATCGCTGTACCTGAAGGACGACGACTACCGACTGTCGTTCCTCTACGGGAACTTCACGACGCTGACCCGCTTCACCGAGCTCGATCTGGAGCGCGTGATCACCGAGCGTTTGTCGCCTCTGCACGTGTCGATCCACGCGGCCGACCCGGACATCCGGGCGGACATCCTCAAGAACCGCCGCGGCGCCGTGTCGTTGCGTTGGTTGCGTGAGTTGCTCGACGCCGACATCGAGATCCACGGCCAGGTCGTCGTCTGCCCCGGACTCAACGACGGCGATGTGTTGGACGACACGCTGGCCGGCGTGCTCGAACGATTCCCGGAGCTCGCCTCCGTCTGCGTCGTGCCGCTGGGCATCTCGCAGTTCAACAAGCAGGCGCGGATGCGGGCCCACACCGTGGCCGAAGCGCAGCGGGTCGTCGACATCGTCGATTCGTGGCAGGAGACCTTCCTCGCCACCGTCGGACACCGCATGGTCTTCGCCGGGGACGAGTACTACCTGCTCGCCGAGCGGCCCTTTCCGCCGGCCGAGGTCTACGGCGACTTCCCGATGCACGAGGACGGCATCGGCATGGCGCGCACCCTCGAACTCGAGTTCCACGATCCGTCGAGCGAGCCGACCGGTACCCAGTCGGGCTTCTTCGCCTGGGTCGACGGCGCCCCGGCCGACGGCTACCGCGCCCCGCGTCAGGATTCCCCGGCGATGGCGGTCGCCGGCGCCACCACGGCGACGCCGGTGTCGCTGTCCCCGCGTCGTGACGCCCCGATCGGCGTGCTCACCGGCACGCTCGGCGCGCCCATCCTCGAACCCCTCGTGGCTGCCTCGGGCAACGCCGATGCCCGCGTGATCCCGGTGCCCAATGACTTCTTCGGCGGCAACATCGGCGTGAGCGGACTCATGGTGGGGGAGGACCTGTCGCGAGTGCTGGCAGACGAGCCCGAAGGCCACCGCTACCTGCTGCCGGACGTGTGTTTGAGCCGCGGCGTGTTCCTCGACGGCACCCGCCCGGAGGACCTGCCCCGCGCCGTCGAAGTGATCCCCACGGACGGCGCCGCCCTCCGCCGAGCTCTGGAGTTCGCCCGATGAGTCGCCCCACCGTCGCGATCGTCGGCCGCCCCAACGTCGGCAAGTCGACCCTGGTCAACCGCATCCTCGGCCGCCGCGAGGCGATCGTCGAGGAGCGACCCGGCGTCACCCGTGACCGCAAGGCGGTCGACGCCGAATGGCTCGGCCACCACTTCCGTCTGCTCGACACCGGCGGCTGGATGGTCGGAGGCGACGCGCTCGGCAGCAAGGTGTCCGCCCAGTCCGAGCAGGCGATGGCGGACAGCGACGTCATCCTCCTGGTCCTCGATTCCACGGTCGGCGTGACCCCGGACGACGAACAGGTCGCCCAGCTCCTTCGCCGCGGCGACACGCCGGTGCTCGTCGTGGCCAACAAGGTCGACGATGCGAGCCACGAAGCCGCGGTCTGGGAGCTGCTCGGGCTCGGCATGGGCGACCCGTTCCCCGTGAGCGCCCTGCACGGCAAGGGCACGGGTGATCTGCTCGACGCCGTCGTCGCCCTACTGCCCGAGGGCTCCGACGATCCGATCGTCGACGACGAGGACGAGGAGGACGACGGCATGTTCGCCGTCACCCTCGTCGGCCGGCCGAACGTCGGGAAGTCCACCCTGTTCAACCGACTGATCGGGGAGGAGCGAGCGGTCGTCCACGACCGGCCCGGAACCACCCGCGACGCCATCGACACAATCGTCGAGACGGCCGACGGACCGATCAAGTTCATCGACACCGCCGGCATGCGACGCAAGGCCCGCATCGACGAGGACACCGAGTACTACTCGCTCGTGCGCGCGCTCAAGGCCGTCGACAAATCCGACGTTGCTCTGCTCGTGATCGACGCGACGATCGGCATCACCCATCAGGACCAGCGGCTCGCCGAGCGTGTCGACGGTGCCGGGTGTCCGATCGTCGTGCTGCTCAACAAGTGGGAGCTGCTCGGCACCGACGCCCGCGAGAAGATCGGCGAGGACGTCGAGCGGAAACTGGCTTTCCTGGCCGACCCGCCGGTGCTGCGTATCAGCGCGCTGAGTGGCAAGGGCGTCAACCGTCTCTGGCCGGCATTGCAGGCCGCGGTGGGGGCGTATCGCACCCGGATCCCGACCCGTGAGGTGAACAAGGTGATCCGGGCCGCGCAGGCCGCACAGCCCGCCCCGCATGGCGCGCGGGTGCTCTACGCCACCCAGGGAGCGACCGATCCACCGACCTTCACCTTGTTTGCGAACCGAGAAGTGCCGACGACATACATGCGATACCTCGAACGGTCACTCCGCGAGGCATTTTCGCTCGGTTCCACCCCGATCAAGCTGCGCGTCCGGAAGCGCAGTGATTGACCGCTACCATTCTGTGACCCTTCCGCCGTACTCCGAGGAGGCCCGATGAGCACGATCGTCCTGGGCGCTCTCGCCGTCATCGCACTCGTCACCGCCGGCGCATACGCCCATTCGGCCCGACTGCGACTCCGGCTCGTCAATCTCGTCGACAACGATCTGTCCGTCGACATCGAGGCGCACTCGCTCGCCTTCGCCGCGTTTCGCAAGGAAGCACACACCTCCATCGTCTACGGCGTCATTTCGCTCGCGTCCGCGGTCGTGGCGATCGTCGACGGCCCCGAGATCGCCGCGGCGTTCGGTGCGCTCGCCGTCCCGGCGGCCGCTGCGCTCTGGTGGTCGCGCACCTCCAGCCGTGAGGCTCGGATGGCCCGCAACCGTTACGACCTCGAGCGCCGCGCCGGCGAGGCCCTCGAGCAGGAGCAGCTCGCGCCCAAGGCCTGGGCTGCTCGCCTGGCCCCCGAAGAGGTGCCGGACTTCAGCGGTTTCGAGATCGGGCGCGTCTATCAGGCCGGTTCCGGCCTGATGGCCGGCGACTTCTTCGACGTCCACCGTGTCGGCCCCACCCGGGTCGCCGCCGTCATCGGGGATGTCGCCGGTCACGGCATCGAGTCCTCCATCACCGCCTTCCAGGCGAAGTACCTACTGCGTGTTTTCCTGCGCCAGTTCCGTGACCCGGCCCAGGCGTTCGAGGAGCTGAACGCCCAGCTCGCCGCCGGCGACCGCCATGAGGAGTTCATCTCCGCGGCCGTCATCGTCTTCGACACCGAGGCGGGCACGCTGCGCTACGCCTCGGCCGGCCACCCGGCGGTCTTCCTGTTCCAGGAGGACGGCACGGCGCCGTTGCGCTCCACCGGGCCGCTGTTGATGCTGGACCCGAAGGCGCAGTACTTCTCGCGTGAGATCTCGATGGAGTCCGGCGACCTCGTCGTGATGTACACCGACGGTCTCGCCGAGGCCCGCGCCGGCGTCGGACTGTTCGGCGAAGAACGCATCATCAAGACCGCCGAGCGTGAGCTCAACGCGCCGCCCGATGTGTTGTGCAAGGCGCTGCTCGATGCGGCCAAGGACCATGCCGGCGGTGTCATCGACGACGACACCGCGATCATGGCGATTCGCCGCGACTGACCGCGGCAGCGACCCCTTAGCCTCGACCCGATGCCCTGGTGTGACCCGTGCGCGAAGAACTGGACGCCGACGTCCGTCCCCGCCGACGGCACCTGCCCTGACTGCGGCGAACCGCTCGAGGGCACACCGGGAGTCGAACACGAGCCCTACAGGACGCCCTGGCACTTCTGGGTCGGTGTCGGCGCGGCCGCCATCTATCTCGGCTGGCGGGCGATCCAGGGCCTGATGCTGCTCTTCTGAGCGACCGGCTTCCGACCGAGCATGCCGAAACCGGGTCGCTGGACCCACGCCTGACGGTCGCCGCTCGCATATCCTCGTCTCCATGAACGCGGACATGCTCGAGAAGATCAAGAACGAGAACGGCTTCATCGCCGCCCTGGACCAGAGCGGCGGCAGCAGCCCGAAGGCGCTGAAGCTCTACGGCATCGAGGAAGACGCTTATGACGGTGACGAGGAGATGTTCGACCTCATCCACGCGATGCGCACGCGGATCGTCACGAGCCCGAGCTTCAACGGCGACCGTGTCCTGGGCGCCATCCTCTTCGAGATGACGATGGACCGCGAGTTCGAAGGCGTCGGCGCGGCCGAGTACCTGTGGAACGAGAAGCGAGTCGTCCCGTTCCTGAAGGTCGACAAGGGCCTGGCCGACGACGAGAACGGCGCCCAGATCATGAAGCCGATGCCGGACCTCGATGCCCTGTGCGAGCGTGCCGTCGCCAAGGGCGTGTTCGGCACCAAGATGCGTTCCGTCATCAACGAAGCGAATCCGGCCGGCGTGGATGCCGTCGTGGACCAGCAGTTCGAGGTGGGTCGGCAGATCCTCGCCCACGGCCTCATGCCGATCATCGAGCCCGAGGTGAACATCAACTCCTCGACCAAGGCCGAGGCGGAGGCGCTGCTGAAGGCGGCGATCCTGCGCAACCTCGACGACATCGCCGACGACCAGCAGGTGATGCTGAAGCTGACCCTGCCGGAGGAGGACGGGTTCTACGCCGACGTCATCGCCCATCCGAAGGTGCTCAAGGTCGTCGCCCTGTCCGGCGGGTACAGCCGTGACGAGTCCAACGCTCGCCTCGGTCGCCAGCACGGCATGATCGCCAGCTTCTCCCGCGCACTGACCGAGGGGCTGTCCGCCCAGCAGAGCGACGACGAGTTCGACGCGATGCTCGACGGTGCCGTCGGCTCGATCGCGGCGGCCTCGTCGACCTGAGCCGGGCGGGCGTCAGGCCCGGCCGACCAACTGACGAGCCCGTGGATTGATCCAGCCCCGCGCGCCCTCGACCAGCAGGTAGAGCACGGGGAACACCGTGAGGACCAGAACCGTCGAGCTGACGAGCCCGCCGATCAGCACGTAGCAGAGCGCCTCCCAGAACGGGTCGCTCAGCGCGAGCGGCAGCAGGCCCGCGACGGTGGTCGCGGTCGTGACGACGAGCGGCCGGAACCGACGCTCGACCGCGGTCTGGATCGCCTCGGCCGGTGTCGCGCCGTCGCGGCGCTCCTGGTTCGCTGCGTCGACGAGCAGGATCGTGTTGTTCACGGCGACGCCGACGAGCGCGATGAAGCCGACGGTCACGAAGAAGCTCAGGGTGTTGTCCGTCTGCTCGAGCAGGGTGAACACGCCGAAGAACGAGAACGGGACCGCGAGGAACACGAGGATCGGCTGGGCGAGCGAGCGGAACTGGATCATCAGGAACGCGAGCATCAACACGATGGCGACGAGGAGGGCGACGAGCAGGCTGGCGAAGTCGTCCTGGTTGTCCGACTCGAACCCGAAGTCGAAGCTCAACGCGTCGGCGGCGAGCCCCCGGGCCTCGAGCTCCGCGGCCGGCCAGAGTTCGCCGACGAGATCCTCCGCTGCGGTCAGATTCGACGAGAGGTCGTCGGTATCGAAGTTGGCTCGCACCTCGAGCACCCGCTCGCCGTCGAGTCGGCGGATCTGGCCGTCCGTGGACACGAAGGCGAGGACGAACTGCGTCTCGTCGCCGGTGGACTTGTCGAGCACCTGACCGGGAAGGGTCGCTGCGACCTCGGCGGCGAGCTCCTGCGCGACGGCGAGCTGGTCGGGGGCGAAGCGCACCTGCACCTGGAATGGGAACTCGTCGGGCGGCGGGCCGATGTCGACGGCACTCGCACTCAGACGCACACCTTCGATGTCCACGGTTGCGGCCTCGATCGCGTCGACGAGCGCCCGCGAGGTGATCGAGCGGTCGTCTATCGGCGTCAGATCGACGAAGAGGAACGAGCCTCGTTCGCTCCCGAAGATGACCTGGTAGCGCTCCACCTCCCCGCCGAGCGCGTCGAGCGCCGCCCGGTCGACCTCGGCCTGGAGGGACTGAGCGTCCTCGATCGTCAGGCCGTCGTCGAAGTCGATCGACGCCTGGAGCGCCGTCGAGTCCTTGGTGGGCGGGAAGATGTTGAACCCGATCCGTCCGGCAGCGCCGAACGCGAGCATGACCATGACGAACGCGAAGGCGAGGAGTCCGGCGCCGGTGGCGATGCCGCGCAGCCCACCCTGGGCCGGGGCCGCGGCGAGGCGACCGAGGGCCCGAGCCACCGACTTCTGGCCTCGCACGAGCGGACCGTTTCCGGACGGCCCGCGAAGAATGAAAACCCGGCCGAGCGCCGGGATGAGCGTGATCGAGAGCACGAACGAGACCGCAAGGGTGATGATCACCGTGATCGGGATCGGTCGGATGAACTCGCCGAGGATGCCGCTGACGAACGCCATCGGCGCGAAGACCGTGAGCGTGCTCAGCGTGCCGGCGAACGATGCGGCACCGACCCGGTTCACCGCGGTGCGCACCACGCCGACGGCGGGCTCGGGCCCCGACGGCGCATCGCGACTGGCGTCGACCGACTCGCTGATCACGATGGCGTCGTCGACGAGCAGTCCGAGTGTCAGCACCAGACCGAAGAGCGTGATCGTGTTCAGGCTGTAGCCGATCAACCAGAGCCCGGTGAGCGCGGTGAGCATCACCGTGGCCATGAAGGCCGCTGTGAGGACGGCGGTGCGCCAGCCGATCAACAGCAGGCTGACAAGGGCGACGGCGATCAGCCCGAACAGCAGGTTGCTGATCAGGGAGTCGAGCTGCTGGCGGACGCCGCTCGCGAAATCGGCACCGATCACGGCCGAGTAGCCGTCGTCGAGGCCGAGGTCCCGGTCGATCGCTCCCTGCACGGCATCGCTGAAGTCGAGCGTGTCGATGTCGGCGTTCTCGTTGCGGACGACACCGACCCCGATCGCCTCGGTCGAGTCGGTGTCGCCCGCCGCCGCGAACCGGGTGAACGACGTCTGCCGTTCCTCGACAGTGCCGGTCTCGGGATTCACGGCCTCGGTGACGAGCCCGAGCGAGGCCGCGTCAGTGACTTCGTCGAGCTCGGCGAGCGCGGCCGCGGCGAGGTCGGCCTGTTCTTCCAGTTCCTGCGCCGTGGCCCCCGGCGGACCGGCAATCGTGACGATGAGGTCGTAGAGGTCGGCGAACTTCGTCGGCTCCTCGGGGTTCATCTCGAGGACGACACCGTCGGGGAGATCCGGCTGAGGCGCGGCCTGCAGCAGTTCCACGCCCTCCGACGAGACATAGCCCGATTCGAACTCGACGAACGCGAACATCCCGTTCGGGCGGCTGAACGTCCGGATCTGACCGACGCCCTCCACCTCGGCGAAGGCGTCGAACACCGGCCCTGCGATCTCCGCGTCGACCCGTTCGATGTCATCGACGAAGTAGTCCGTTTCGATCCCGACGAACGGCGTGCTGACCGGCGGGAAGCCCTCCCGGTCGAGCGCCCACACGTAGGCGTAGACGCCGACGGCCAACAGCACGCCCCAGAGGGCCAGCGTGATCCGAGGCCGTCGGCTCGCGACGAGCGCGGGTCGGGTGATCAGGCCGGGCGCCGG
>BQJV01000096.1 GCA_021604885.1 Acidimicrobiales bacterium | reverse complement strand
TCGGGATCGATCGTGGGACGTTCGATCGTGGCGGACTCGAGCGTCTCGGCTGATCCGTAGCGATGCTGCACGATGGCGCGCATCGTCTCGGCGGCCGGCGTGTCCTGGTTGGCGGATGCTGCGGCGGCGATCGAGGCGGCGGATGCCGCGGCGGTTGCGGTGGTGGCACTCATGCTTCGTTTCCTGTCCTACGCGCCACATGGACGCTCGTACTTAGTATGGTTGTGTTCCTGCATCCAATCGTACAAAGTACGGGAAGTCAAGTGAGGATTGCGCGACGGAGGTCGGCATGAGCGAGACCGAGCGTGACACGGCAGCCGGCACTCGGCCCCGGCTCAGCCGTGACGCGGTGATCACAGGTGCCGTCGAGCTCGCCGACGAGATCGGCGTCGATCCCCTCACGCTGCGCAAACTCGCCGCACACCTCGGCGTCAAACCCATGTCGATCTACCACTACGTCGCCAACAAGGACGAGATCCTCGACGGCATGGTCGACGTCGTCTTCTCCGAGATCGACACGCCCGCCGCCGACGGCCAGTGGCGTGACGAGATGCGGCGCCGTGCCAAATCCGCGCGCGAGGTTCTGCGTCGGCATCCGTGGGCCACGGGGATGCTCGACTCTCGAACCACCCCCGGGTCGGCGACGCTGCACCACAACGACGCCGTCGTCGGCTGCCTCCGGGCGAACGGGTTCGAGCCGGCTCTCGTCGGCCACGCCGCTGCCGTCATCGACGCATTCGTGTACGGGTTCGCACTCCAGGAGGCCGTGCTGCCCGGGCATGGCGGGGACGAACTCGTGGAGCTGGCCGAGGAGCTCACCGCCACCCTTGCTGCCGACCATCCGAACCTCGTCTGGTTCACCGCCGAGCACGTCATGCAGCCCGGTTACCACTTCGCTGACGAGTTCGATCCCGGGCTCGAGCTCATCCTCGACGGCCTCGCCGCCCGACTCGGCGAGGCAACGAGCTGAGGTAGCCGAGGCCGACGGCCGGATCGGTGGGCGCGAGATACGCTCCGCGGGTGGTGGCGCTCCCCCTCGTCGGACGGTCGGCGACTCTCGAATTGCTCGAGCGTCGTGTCGCCGCCGGGGCCGGCGTCGTGCTCGCGGGCGCGGCGGGAGTCGGGAAGAGCCGCCTTCTCGATGCGCTGCTCGACCGGTGTGGGCCGGAGCACCATGTCGAAAGGTTCACCGGGACGCCTGCCGCCCAATCGATCCGCTTCGGCGCGCTGATGACGGTCGTTGCGGAGAACCCCGCGAGCGACGGAGCTTCCCAGTTGGCGGCGATTCGCTCGACCCTGCTGGCGCGGGCGTCCGAGCGGGTGCTCGTCCTGGCCGTCGACGATCTCCATCTCCTCGACACGGCATCGCTCGCGTGCGTTGCGGATCTCGCCACCCGTGGCGACGCGTTGTTGCTCGCGACGATCCGGCTCGGCGAGGAGACGCCGGAGACGGTCACCGCACTCTGGGCCGGGGACCATGTGGACCGTGTCGACGTCGGCCCCCTGGACGACGACGCGACGGCGGCGTTGATCGACGCCGTCCTCGGCGGTCCGGCCGACACCGATTTGTCCCGCCAGGTCGCCGAGCGAGCCGGCAACAATCCGCTGTTCGTCCGCGAACTGCTCCTGGACGCGCTGGCCTCGTCCGCCGTCGTCGCCGTGGACGGCCGTTGGCGTCTGGTCTCGCCACTGCGCCCCGGGGCCCGGCTCGCGGACGTCATCCGCGCCCGGACCGGGCGGCTGGCGCCGGGGGAGCTCGACGTGCTCGACCTGATAGCCGTCGGGCAGCCGCTCGCGATGGCAGCCTTCGCCGGGGCGGAGTGTGACGCGGTCGATCGACTGGAGGCGCACGCGTTGGCTCGCACCGAACTGCGCGACGGTCGGGTTCTGGTCAGCTGCAATCAGTCGCTCGTCGGGCAGACGATCGTCGAGGACATGGCGGTTCGTCGGCGCGTCGATGTGCTCGACCGACTGATCGATCGTCACGACGCGATCGAGCCCGCGGTTCTCCGCAACGCGCTCCAGGTTGCCGGCTGGTGTGCGGAGGTCGGTCGGCCGATGTCGCCGGACATCGCCGACCTCGCGGCACGCGAAGCCATGGCGTCACTCGATCTCGAACTGGCCGCTTCTCTCGCCGAGGAGACCGCGGCGCGAACCGGCCACTGCCGACACCTTGTGACGCTCGGCGACGTCCACCGCCTGTCGGCGGATCCGGCCGAAGCAGATGCGTGTTTCCGACGTGCGCACCATGCTGCCGAGTCGGAGGCGGATCGTGTGCTGGCGACGAAGCGTCGCGCCCTGCTCCACGCCCATCAGCTCGGCAGGCCGGACATCGCCGTGCGGCTTGCGGCGACAGAGGCCGAAGCGCTGACCGACCCCGTTCTGATCGTTGATCTCGAACGGTTCGCGACAGAGCACTCGAGCATGATCGGCCGCTACGACGAGGCATTCCGGGCCTCCACGCGACTCCTGGAGCACGACGACGGTCGAGATCAGGGCACGCGACGAGCCGCGCTCAACAGTCTTGTCTATGCGCAGGTCATGTTGGGCCGTTTGGAGGGGGTGGACGGTCGAATCGACGAGTGCCTTGCTGACGCCGATGCGGCGGACTGGACAGAAGTCCTCTGGGCGCTGCGTACGGGGGTGTTCATCCAACGCGGGGAACTGATCCGTGGCGAACGGGCCCTTCGCTCTCGTCTCGAGCACACCAGCGACCAATCGGTTGGACTCGGCGCGACGATGCAACTCCAGCTTCTTTTGTACCGGGCGGCGCCGTCGATCTTCGACCTGATCGGGATCACTCGCGACGAGCTGGCCCGTGCCGATCCGTTCGGGGCGATGCCGATCGCCAGCGGCCTGTCGGCGTGCGCGCTCGCGCAGGCCGGTGACCTGGACGCGGCCCGCCGCGCCCTTCGTTCGGTCCCCGATGCTCCGGCGGATGCGCGAGCGCAGCCGTTCGTCGCGAGGGGACGAGCGGCGATCCTGGCGATGACCGGTGAGCCCGAGCGAGCGGCCGCGGCCGTTGTCGATGCCGGCCGGGCGGCCGTGGCCAGCACGCACGTCGTCTTCGGGATCACGACCCTCCACGACGCAGTCCGTTTCGGCCACGCCGCCGATGTCGCCGACGAGATGGTCGCGGCTGCCCGACTGTCGACCGGTCGGTTCACGAGGGCGCTCGTCGAGGACGCGGTTGCGACCCGGGACGGGGACGGGCGATCACTCGCCCGGCTTGCGACACGGTTTCACCAGTTCGGGGCGCCGGTCATGGCTGCGGAATCGATGGCGCGCGCGACGCACGCCCTCGAGGGCGACTCGACCGATGCGCGTCTGGCGGACACACGGCTGGCGTTGCTGACGCGGGCGGTTGGGCCCTTCCTCACGCCACCGGGCGCGCCGGTGACTGACGCCCTCACCGAGCGAGAGTTGGACGTTGCCGCGGCGGCCAGCGGCGTACGACCGAGCCGGGAGGTCGCCGACGAGCTCTTCATCTCCGTGCGGACGGTCGACAATCACCTACGGCAGGTGTACCGAAAGCTCGGGCTGGCGGGCCGCAGCGAGCTGGCCACCGCGCTCGGCCCGTTCGTCGCACCACCCGAGGCGCCGGTCAGCCGCAGCTGACCTCGAAGTCGGCCATCACAGCCTCGGACAAGAGGTTCGCCAGGACGACGGATCCACCGATCGTCGTGGTGCCGACGGTCCAGGTGGACGCGGAGCCGGGAAGCAGGTCGCCCTCCTGCCCGATCGGGACGAGATCGTGGTCGAAGCCGGCGCTCTCGTACGCCAGTTCGAGCTCCGGCGGTCCCGTCGCTGCCTGGTCTGCGGCGGTCAGCGGGAACGTGAGGACGAGTGTGCCGGCGATCGCGCCGTCGTCGTCGAGAATGAGCTCGCCGTCGGAGTCCACCGCGTACCCGATCGCGTGGAAGCCGGCGCCGAAGAACGACGGATCGCACGTCTCGAACGTCAGGTCGTTCAACCCCTCGATCTGTGAGTACTCGACCTCGTCCATGCTGAAGGTCATCGTCACGCCGTCGACCGTGACGATGGCGGAGCCACCGCCACCTGCCGCGGGCGCGTCGCTCGGCGGGGCGTCGGTGGGCTCGTCGTTTCCGGCGCCGTCGTCGCCGGTGCCGGTCGCGGTCGGGTTCGCGCCGCCGTCGTCGCCCCCGCACGCGGCCGCAAGCAGCACGATCACCGCGAGGACCGCAGACCGGAGTGTCGTTCGAGTCGTGGGCATGTCAGGAGCTCCTTGGAGCGGTCGGTGAACGTGGTCGATCGGCACGACGCAGCCCGGCGGAAACGAGGAGCACGTCGCCGCCGTCGACTCGTGCCCATCGTTGCCGGATCCCCCAGGTCTCGCCGCCCTGATGACGGTCACGATACCGGTGTTCGCAGGACCGGGTCAGGGCCTGCGCTACTCAGATTTTCACCGGCTCTACTCAACATCGAGCCGCCTGCGCGACGCCGTCAGGTGCCGGCGATGAGCGCTCGGATGTTGTTCCAGTAGTTGTCGTGCCACCCCTGGGCGAGGTGTTCGTCCTCGCCGTCCGGGTAGCCACGGTGGTCGAGGGTGACGGTCGTCGAGGTGCCGTCGCCGCTGAGCTCGAAGCGGACGGTCGAGTAGACGCCGGCCTCCCATGGCTGGGGGCGCCAGGCCTGCACGAGCCGCTCGTTGGGCACAGCCTCGATGGTGCGGCCGGTGGTCATCCCGCCGAACAGCGAGATCGCGCCGCCCTCGGTGCTGTCGATCTCGGCGGGTGCGCCGCCGGTCATCTCACTGAATCGGTCGCCGTCGGTGAACAACGACCTACAGCTCGTGCAGGTCGGCGAGTTCGGTGCGGCTTCGCACGCCGAGTTTCGAGTAGCAGCGCTGGAGATGGTTCTCGACGGTGCGAACCGAGATGACCAGCTGGTCGGCGATCGCCTGGTTCGACGCTCCTTCTGCGGCTAGCGCGGCGACCTCACGCTCCCGCTTCGTCAACGCCTGCCGGTCGGCTCCGTCGCGGATTGTCAGCGGTCGAGCCTTGTCCAGGCCGACGAGCACCGAAGCCATCTTCGCTCGACAGCGGGTGGCGTCGGCCTCCCGGCCTGCGGCCTCGTGGAGCCGGGCCGTGGCGCCGAAGACCTCGCCGGACCACAGCGGCGAACCGATCTCCGAGAACTCCGAAGCGCACTGCTCGAGGACGGCCGCGTCCCCGTCGATGACGGCCTGGAACAACGTCGAACGAAGGCTGCCGAGTGGTCCCTCGAAGCTGCTCATCCGGTCGATCAGCGTGGGGTCGGTGAACGTCCCGCCGAGCCGCACGATGTCGTGGGCAGCGCCGCCGGCGAGCGACGGGTTTCCTGCGGCACATGCCTCCGACACGGCGTCGCCGAGCAGGCGGATCGCGACGTCGACCTCGCCTCTCGCCGCATGGCCCCACGCGGTCGCTCGGTTCACATCGACGTCCATCACGCGAGCGGGGTGGTCGGGCGCGGCCTCGAGTTCGCGCAACGCCCTCGACGAGGACGCCGGCTCGCCACGCATCGCCGCCACGAGCGCCACCCCTGCCAGCGACCACCGGCGCGGCGCGGGAACCTGCACCCGTTGGAATGACGCGGCCGCCTCGGCGAACCGGTCGCCGGCTTCCACCAGCAGTCCGCGTGCCAGGAGGGCCCGCCCGAGCATCAACGAGAACCACCCTTGCCCCGCGATCGAGGTGACGGCCGTCGCTTCGGCCAGACCGAGCCGGGCGACATCCTCGGCCATGACCAACGAGCCCGCCTCTTGCAGACCGAGGCACGTCGCGACGATGTGGATCGCCGAGTCGGTCATGCCCGGCTGATCGGCGACCGACAGTTTTGCGGTGAACGCACGCTCGGAGAGCTGCGCGGCGGACTCGCCTCTGCCGGTCATCGTCCACGCAATGGAGGCAGCGATCGCTGCCGTCGCGAAGACCCGCGGCTCGCCGGTGTCGAGCAATGACTCGGAGAGCGCGGCCGCCCGGGGGATGTCGCCGGTTGTCGCCGCCTGGTTCGCGAGTTCGGCCTGCAACTCGTCGAACCACGGACCGGGTCCGACGCGCGCTTGGGCGTCGACGAGCACGTGTTCGGCTTCGACCGGTCTCCCCAAACCCCAATAGAGCGCGACCGATCGCTGGACGGCGGCCATCGCGACCGTGGCCTGATGGGCGGCACCGTCCGCTACCTCGGCGGTGGCGAGGACGCCGTCGGCCTGCTCGAAGTCACCGACCGCGCACAACGCTTCGGCGAGCACGAGGCGCGCTTCGGGATCGTCGTCGTCCTCGAACCTCGCCGCGAGCTCGATCGCCAGCCAATCCTGCTGGTCGTACAGCGCCCGGCGAGCGCCTTGCAGCATCAGGTCGTCGACGACGTCGCCGCCACCGCGGATCTGCCAGGTCGACATCTGGAGTGCGTCGTCTCGCCGCCGCATGGGCGTCGTCGCCAGGATCTCGGTCAGCATCCGGTGAAGTTGCAGGTTGCGTGTCTTCGGGATTCGCCGCCTCACCACGTCGCCGTGGAGCGGATGGGCCATCTCGAGCATCTGACGCTTCCCGTTGGTGACCACGACCACCATGCCGGCCTGCTCGGCGGCGACCAGCGCGTCCGTGCCGACGGCCGTCGACACCGGACCGAGGGGCAACGGCTCGCCGAGCGCCGTGAGCGAGACCACGGTGGCCGCGTCGTCGCCGAGGGCGTGGAACCGGTCGAGAACCAGGTCGTCGAGTCGCGGTGAGGACACGTCGTCGTCGAGACACCAGACCCCGTCGAGTCGGCGCAGCGCGCCGTTGTCGAGCGCGGTGCGCGTGAGTTCGCGCAGGTAGAGCGGCAGTCCCTGCGACATGGCCCACAAGCGCTGTCGAGTGCGCGATTCGATCGGCCGACCGAGCGCCTGGTCGAGCAGGTCGTCCGTCTCCTGCCGGGAGAGTGGCGCGAGATCGACGTGGAGGAGCCGATCATCGACCCACAGCCGCCGGATCCCTTCCGGCATCGGATCACCGGTTCGGGCGGTGGCGATGAGCGTGACGAGGTTGCCGACGACCGCCGATCGCACCATCGCTTCCACGTCCGGATCGAGTGCGCCGATGTCGTCGATGACCAGGAGTGCGCCCTCGGCGATGGCGACGCCCAGCTCGCGTGTCGCGACGGTCGCGCCGGGCGACCGATAGGTCGCACCTGCATGCTGCTTCGCGACCGCGGCGGCAAGCGCCGACTTCCCGACGCCCATCGGCCCGCCCAAGACCACGGAGCGGCCGCTCGCGACCAGCTCCTCCACATGGCTCACCACGTGGGAGCGCCCCGAGAAAGGCCACGGTGTGTTCGGCTCCACCGCCAAACAATGCCACTCGAAGATGAGTAGTGACTACTCACGACAGCGGCGACCGGACCCGCCACACTCCGGCCATGGCAGACGACAGGCGGAGATTCGGCCGGACCACGCTCGGCGCGTTCGTGAGTGCATGCGTCCTGGGCTCCGTGCTGACACTGGCCGCGACGGCGACTCCCGTGGGGGCGGTCCACGGGTGTGTCGAGCAGGTGCTCTGGTACGACTACGGCGGAGGAATCCGTCTGGCGAACGCCGACGGCACCGGCAACGTGAACGTCCCCACCACCGGGGGCGCGCCGGGCGGCTTCAGTTCCTCGAGCTGGGCGGCGGATGGCGAGACGTTCGCCTGGGCGGGCCGGCCCTCGGGATCTCAGGAGATCTACGTCGGCAAGCCCGACGGGTCCCCCGCTCTTGAGATCTCGAGTGTCGGCGGCGGCGACGATCCCACCGAGAACCTCGAGCCCGCGATCTCCCCCGATGGCGAACTGATCGCCTGGACCGGCATCGATCCGGCCTCCGGTGAGCGTGAGGTGTTCCTCGCCGACATCGACGGCACGAACCGGCGTGTGATCTCGCGAGACAAGAACTACGTCCCGATCATCGGCGACCCCGGCCGTAGCGACCCGATCAACAATCGGTCGCCGGCTTGGAACACGTCGAGCAACCTGATCGTCTGGCACGGCCAGACGTCGACCGGGAAGCTGAACATCTTCCGCAGCAATCTCGTCGCCGGTTCGATCCAGAAGATCGTCGACGCCGACGACGCCCGCTTCCCGACCTATGCGCCGGACGGCAGCGGTCGTCTGGCCTGGCAGTCGAGGCGATCCGGTCTGACGGTCGCGTTCGACGTGGTCGTCGACGGCAACCGCATCACGTCCGGGCAGGCGAGTGCGACCTATCCGGTCTGGTCGCCGTCGGGCGATCGCATCGCCTGGACGGGGAAGACGCAATCGGGGCCCCTCGACGTGTTCCACAGCAAGCCCGACGGCACCGACGTCGTGTCGCTCGACACGATCGACCACGACGACATCTCGCAGGGGAGCGCGGCGACCTGGTCGCCCGATGGTGACCACCTCGCGTTCACCGCCTTCGGCGGTCCCGGGTTCCTGACGGACCGCATCTGGGTCGTGGACCGCGACGGCGCGAACCCGCGCATGATCTCGCAGTCGAGCAAGGACAGTCAGGCGCCCATCTGGCGGCCGCTACCCGCCTCGTGCGAGGACGACGATGATGATGCCTGTCCGATGCCGAGTAATCCCTTCACGGACGTCAGCACGTCGTCGTTCGCCTACGTCGACATCCTCTGCCTGTACGGCCTCGACATCACCACGGGCACCAGCCCGACGACCTACGGCCCGGATCAGTTCGTCACTCGGGAACAGATGGCCGCCTTCCTCGGGCGGCTCCTCCGAGCGCTCGGCGTTTCCTGTCCGACGCCGGCCAATCCGTTCAACGACGTCAGTTCGTCGTCGTTCGCCTACGCCGACATCCTGTGCATCCTCGGCCTCGACATCACGACCGGCACATCCGGGACGACGTACAGCCCCGACAGCTTCGTGACCCGTGAGCAGATGGCCGCCTTCATCGGCCGGGTGTGGCGCCTTCTCGGCGGAACGTGCCCGTCTCCCGCGAACCCGTTCGGCGACGTGTTCTCGTCGTCGTTCGCCTACGCCGACGTGCTCTGCATCTTCGGTCTCGACATCACGACCGGCACATCCGGGACGACCTACAGCCCGGCGAACTTCGTGACCCGTGAGCAGATGGCAGCATTCCTCGCCAGGCTCTGGCGGGCAGCGAGCGGGTGACGAGAATCGAACTCGCGTTCTCAGCTTGGGAAGCTGATGTTCTACCATTGAACTACACCCGCGGTGGGCGCCGATCGTAGCGCCACCGGTGGCGACTGGGACAGCGACTCCGCCCCCCACTCCGCCAGCGATCTCTGGTCACCAAAGAGTTGACGAATCCCGGTCGGACGGCCCCCACCGGCGATCTCTGGTCAGGAAAG
>BQJV01000095.1 GCA_021604885.1 Acidimicrobiales bacterium | reverse complement strand
CGGCGAGCCAGTGCCCCAGACGAGCGCCGCTCGTGTCCAGGATCGACATCGTGCGGTCGGCACGCTCCGGGGCGACGACGACCGGGAGCCCGCCGGGGATCCCTTGGGTATGGCTCCACAGATCCTCCCGGTTCAACCCGTGTCGACCCGCGGCCGCGAGGGTCACCAGGCCCGGTAGGCGCCCGAGCTGGTACCGGATGGCGAGGGCGCCACCTGCTGCGTCGGCTTCGAGAAGGAGCTTGCGGTGCGCAGCATCGACGGGTAGGGCGGCGGCGAGTCCGAGCGCGGTGGTGGTGACGCCGGGCGATCCCTTGGCCGAGGCGAGACAGATGAGACTCATCTCATCCTTCCTCGGCGACCTGGATGAGGCGGACGCGGTTGGCCGATGCCGCGGAGGCGACGCGTGCCGCATCGTCCTCGCCGACCTGAATGGCCGCGAACAGGTTCCCCTGTACCCCGACCTGGCTGACCTCTACCACGGTGGCCCGATCGACGAGCACGGCGGCTTCGACCGTGACGCCGTCAAAGGCCCTTGGATCGCCCGCCGCCGGCGTCAGGACAACGGCCACGGCGTCGCCGGCCGACAGCGACAGTGATGGGAACTGGCCGGGCTCCAGCGAGAGACCGACAACGCCCTGACCGGCAGTGATGAGCGACCCGTCGCTGAACTGCTCGGCAGTGATGAGCGCTCCTGCCGGAAGGTCGGTGCGTGCGACTCTGCCGACAACCAGACCGGCCTCGGGTTCGGTCAGAACAGCGAGCGTGTCGTCGCTGCCGATCCCGACGATTTGGAGGTCGTCGCCCGTGATCACCTGTCCCCGCTCCACTGAGCTGCGCAGTGCGAGCGCCGGGTGCTGTTCGGTCGATGCTGTCTGCCACCACAGAGCGGCGAGAGCGCACACGGCCACGACGAGGATGCCCCCGGCGATCTCGGGCAGGCGACGCCGGCCCGCCGACCCCACCGTTGGGGCGAGGTCGAAGTGGGCTTCGCCTCTTGCGTGTCCGTTCGCCAACTTCTGGTCGCGGAGCTGCGTCGTCATCGGTCTACCTGTTCTTCCACTAGGCGCCCGTTGGTCTCGAGCGCTTGGATCTCGGCGACTTCGACCGTGATCGGGGCCGCAGTGCGAGCGATCGTCCCCAGTAGGGCTGCGGTCGGGTTGAGACTCGTCGATCCCCAGACCTCGAACTCGACCGTCGCGGTGACACGGAAGCCGCTCGTGCCAGCCGTCGAGTGCCGATAGGTGTGCGAGCACTCCGGCTCCTCGTTAGCGGCGGTCCACTGCGATCCGGGTCCGGAGCAGACCACAGTGGATCCATCACCCGGCGACCATGTCGCGGCAGCCGGAACGGCGTGCGCTTCGGCCCACATGCGCCCGCTCGGTGTCGCAGCGCGTGCTGTGAATGTGCCATTCCAGTAGGCAGTGTCGACCCATAGCCAGGTCGGGAGCTGTGCGACCATCGGCACTGTCACTCCATCGGGGCTCGCCCTCCAGGTCGGACTCGGCGGGTCGAGGGTCCGCATCGCTTGCTCGAGCAGGTCGGGAATGGTGAAGGCATCCACCTCTGGAACTACGAACCGCCCGTCGACCACGACGACCTCACCGTCACAGGTCAGACGTAGCCAACGTCCGGTGTCGGAGTAGAGCCGTTCCAAGTCGATCCCGTAGACGCCTACGGCAAGGTCATCGTCGATGACCACCTCGTACGTACAGCTGTCGTCACTGCCCCAGCTGACGCCTTCAACCGTGGCGACAGCAATGACCTGCACGACGTTGTCGACAACACCGACCTCGCCTTCGTCGGCCGCGTTCGCCGGGCCAACGGCGACCAGAAGCACAGCAATCAGAAGGGGAAATCCCCGCGCGCCAACGCGCATCCCGCCACCCCCTCCCACTGCTGGAGCCGCACGACTCTGATTACCTTCCAGGCATCACCAGACAGCTGGAGATCAACGACGTAGCTGTGAGTCACGACGTCGTCGTTGACCACGTCACCCGTCGCGACCTCGTAGATGACACCGTCATCGACCGAGCAGGCTGCGGCTTGGGCCGTGTCGTCATCCAACCGAACCGAGCCCACCCATATCTCGGCGAGCGCCTGCTCTCCCGCTCGGATAGCACGCCCGTCGTCAAGGCGGCGTTGCGTCTCGGCGGCAGCCGACGCCAAAGCCTCCCCCGCAGCGACCTCTGCAAGCGCCGGGTCGGCGGGATCGGGGACCGGGCCGGCGTTAGCTGCCTCACGGGCATCGAAGAATCCACGGATACGGCCGGCAATGACCGTCTCGATCGGTTCGTCCTCGGGAGCTTCGGTCGGTTCAGGAGCGAGCGTCGGCACCACTGTTGGCGTCGTTGTCGGCGCGTCCGTCGGCGCTGGTGTTGACACCGAGGGATCCGTAGTCGTAACCGCCTCCGTCGTCGACGTTGCCAACGACTCCGACGGATCGCTGGAGGAGCAGGCGGCGACCGCCAGGGCACAAAGAACGACGACAATCGAGGGGCGGCACCGCATCAGAGAAGGTCCGCCGTGAGGCAAGACCCAACGTGATGAGCCCGCAGAGCATCGATCGACTTGGCCGTCGGAACTCTCGGACGAATCGATGGAGTGCGTTGAGAAGCGGTCACATCGCCACGGTATGTGAACGCAACTACTGGTCGCAAGTTTAACTTGCATTATCGACCTCCTGTCGTTTGACCAGGGACATCGGATGAGCGCGAACGCGACAACGCTTCACGACTTCTCGAACCTCGCCGCCCAGATCACGACCGGTCGCGTGTCGCGCTCGCTCTCGTCAGGTGTCCCTGGGTGGGCATGGAAAACAGCGGAGAGCAGCGGTGAAGTTGATCGGCGGCGTTGCCGCCGCCCTCGCATTGATCCTCATGATCGGTGCCTTTGCCCTTGTCGGCCTGGTAACTGTCGCTGCCGGCGCTGGTTCAGCAGCAGCGTCGGTGACGGTGTCCAGCCCCTCCGATGAGGCGGTCGCCGACATACCGTCGCTGCTCCTCCAGCTCTTCATCGCCGAGGCACAGCAGTGCGACGGTCTGCCCTGGACGGTCATGGCCGGCATCAGCAAGGTCGAGTCCGACCACGGACGCTTCGCGGGAGCGTCGATCGGTCCTGAAGGGGTCGCCCGACCGCTGATCATCGGCATCGCGCTCGACGGCAGCAACGGAACCGCTCGCATCCCAGACACCGACGACGGCAGCTTGGACGGCGACACCGTGTGGGACCGCGCCGTCGGTCCGTTCCAGTTCATCCCCTCCAGCTGGCGAATCTTTGGAACCGACCGCAACGGCGACGGAATCGCCGACCCCCACAACATCCACGACGCGGTCGCCGCCATGCGCCGTCACCTCTGCCCCGACGGCCGCATCGTCGACATCGAAGCAGCGATCCTCGACTACAACAGGTCCGACGAGTACGTGGACGCGGTCCTCGAGTGGGCAGACGCCTACACCGGGCCGCTCGCCTCGGCGGCGCTTCCCATCGCCGGCTACGCCCTCCCGGTCAACCCACAACTCGTCGACAACCAACAGCTCGTCTCACCGCATCACGACTACCCGGCATGGGACCTCGGTCTCCCGGTTGGGACTCCCCTCTTCGCCATGACCGCAGGGACGATCACCAACGCAGCACCGGCCGGCGTGTACCCAACAGACCCGAACCGTTGCGGCACGACGGTCAACCTCGCCGGGGTAGACGGCGCGGTCTATACCTACTGCCACATCTCACAGCTCGCCGTCCGAGCGGGCCAGGTCGTCGGCGCGGGCACTCTCGTCGGACTCTCCGGCGGTCAACCGGGCACCCTCGGGGCCGGCAACACGACAGGACCGCACCTCCACCTCGGCATCCGAGTCGACGGAGCTGCCGTCTGCCCACAACCACTCCTGCTCGCCATCGCACGCCAGACCCCGATCAACCCCGCCGTCGCCCCAGCAGCCGGTTGTGTGCAAGGACGCCCGACGACCGACTGGCCGGCCTGGCTCGACCGCGCCGGCATCACACCAACCGACGCACCCGAGGAGGCCCAGCCGTGACGGCCATGCAGACCAGTGATGACGGCGTCACCTCGCTGATCGATATCGCTACCCTCGCTCAGCAGCTCGACGTCTCCGAGCGCTACGTGCGTCGCCTCGTCGAAGAGCGGCGGATCGCTTTCCACAAGATCGGCAAGTTCGTCCGCTTCCACCCGGACGACGTGGCCGAGTGGATCGCCACCAAGCGCATCGAGCAGCAGCACCTCGACTGATCGCCTCAGCCGCCTGTCACAGTCCTCACGTACGTTCCGCAGATCAGATAGCAGCAGGAGACCAGAGCCATGGCGAGCATCCGGAAGCGAACCACACCCGCCGGCCACACTCGGTACGAGGTCGTCTACCGCGGGCCTGATCGCCGCCAGCGCACGAAGACGTTCAAGCGCAAGACCGACGCCCAGCGCTACGCCAACACCGTCGAGGCGGACCTGGTCCGTCACGATTGGGTCGACCCTCAACTCGGTCGCCAATCCTTCGGCGAGTGGGCCGAGAGGTGGAGTGCTACGACCACCCACCTGAAGCCCAAGACGCGTGAGAGCTACGACTCCATAGTCCGGAACCACCTGCTCCCGGAGTTCGGGAATCGGCCCATGGCATCGATCGATCACGCCGAGGTCCTGGCATTCATGTCGAACCTGACGAACCAAGGCAAGGGCGCCGGGACCGTCCGCAACATCCGCGACGTGATGCGCCTCGTGTTCAAGCTCGCCATCCGCAACGGCGTAGTGAAGACCAACCCGGTCGAAGACATCAAGGCGCCCAGGAAAGCCAAATCGGAGATGGTCTTCCTCAACGAAGACCAGGTGTGGGCTCTCGCCGAGGAGATCAGGGACCCACCGCCGCTCCGGCGCGGTGCCTCCCATCGCGACGGTGGGTATCCCGACTACGCACTCCTCATCCTCTTCGCCGCTTATACCGGACTCCGCGCCGGCGAGATCGGCGCGCTCCGGGTGTCCCGCATCAACCTCCTACGCCGCCGCGTCGAGGTCTCGGAGTCAGCCGACGAGGCGCACGGAAAGTTCAACATCGGCCCCACCAAGACCTACTCCCGGCGCTCAGTCGGCATACCCACACCGGTGGTCGAGATGCTCGTCCCGTACCTCGCCGCCAGGAAGCAGAACGACCTCGTGTTCGAAGGGCCCGACGGCGGACCCCTCCGCCACTCCAACTGGTACCCCCGCCATTTCAAGCCCGCAGTGGTTCGCGCCGGCCTGCCCCGAGACACCAGGTTTCACGACTTGCGCCACACCTACGCCGCCTTCCTCATCGCAGAGGGCGCCCACCCCAGAGCGATCATGGAACGCATGGGCCACTCGACGATCAACGTCACCCTCGGCACCTACGGCCACCTCTTCCCCGCAATCGGCGAGCAGCTCGATGAGGCACTCGGCCAGCGGTTCATCGCCGCTGGGCCCACGCGATCAGTCACGCAACCGTTTCCGCGCGTCTCCAACGATCGTGCTCAGTGAAGAGCCCAGCGTCTTCCGATCCCGGGCATTTAGCTGAGCTCTCGACGGGCTGTACTAGACCAATCACGTGGGCGAAGGTCGCCAGTCCGCGATGCTCGAGCCGGCGCTGGACGACCTGTACCGCGATCCTTGACGCAGTGACTCCGTCGACCACGAGTACCGGCCCGGCATCTCCCGACCTCCAGAGGCGAAGACGACCATTCGACCGAACAACGGCTGCACCGCAGATTGCATGGCCCGCCGAGGTCGCCCCAGCAAGGCACCGCGCCCCACTTGCGGCAGCTGCAGACAGCACGCCGTCGAGTGCCGCAGCGCAACCGTCGCTACTCAGTAGATCAGCGTTCCGCGTGGTGATGTGATCTGCTAGTTCGAGTAGATCCATCGTCGCCATAGCATGACCTTAGCGTAGTCGCACACGATAGAATTGTTGTTCAGTGGCTATCTAGCGTATTCTCATGCTTATGGCAGAGAGTCAGGCCTGCATCACTGTGCGTGAGGCGGCTGACGCGCTCGGATGCTCGCCGAGCACCGTCCGCCAGATGTTCCATTCCGGAAAGCTCAGCGGCATAGTCGGGCCACAACCCCATCGCCCTCGAATTCTCATCCACGCTGACAACGAGGGTCGACCTCTCGACGGCGATTCGCTCCCAATCGGGGATGGCTCGCTCCGGTCTCGGCTTGGTGGCCTCGAGAACCGCGTTCGAGATCTCGAGATGGTAGGCGATGCCGAGGTGAAGGCCGAGCGCTTCAGGGATGCCGCGATCTTGTTGCAGGGAGTCGTCGAACGGCAGCGACGGTCCAGCGAGCTCCATGCTCAGGCGCTCCAGGAACTGGAAGCAGCTCTAGCCGAACAGTCCCAGATCATCCTCACCCTTCTTCTCGACGATCAGGACATAGCGTCGGCGTCGGCTACAACTCGGCAGGGGTCGGACTAGGTCAGACGCCAAGTACGGCGAGTGCAGCCGCAACGGACTCCTTGGGTCCGCTTCCGAACATGGCCTCTGCTTCCTCATCAAGCGATGCCTTCGACGTCCCCGCTTGCGAAGCAAGGTCTCGACCGCACAAGAGGACAACGTCTGCCCCGGAGGAGGCCGCGGCATAGGCCAGGGCACCCTCCGCCAGGAGCCGTTCACGCGGACCCTCGGTGTTGGACGGCCGCTGTGGACGATCGGCTCGGCGAACTACGACTACGTCCGCATTCAGGCCTTCGACTCGGTTCGAGAAAGCCGAACCAAGATCAGTGACTCTCGCCGATAGGTCCTCTCCCTGCGGGACGAGGGCGAACTCCTCGATGAGAGTCGGAGCATTGCGGGCACCGGTCAACACGGCGACGGCAACAGTGGGATATCTGTCGCCGCGCACCTTCTTCATCACTACCCAGGCACCGACGACCACTGTCACCGTCCTATTGTCGTCCACATGGCGCTTCCAACGGGGCATCTCTTCGCCAACCGGTATGAGGTGACGCGCTACATCGACAGTGGAACGTATGGCGACGTCTACGAGGCCATTGATACCCATCAGGACGACCGTGTGGTTGCGCTCAAGCTTCTCAATCCAGCGAAACTCGGTAGCTGGCCATGGCAGGAGGCCACAATGCTCACTCGCCTCGACAGCGAATATGTATTGAGCATCTTCAACGCGGACGTCGATGCTGGCATCCCGTACCTGGCCACTCAGTTGGCCACAAGCGGGTCCCTTGAGGGGGCGGGCCACCTACCTCGCCTCTCGGTCCGGGAGGTAGTGGCTATCGTTCGAGGCGCCGCGCGAGGACTCGCTCGTACACACGACGGCGGCATCGTGCACCGGGATGTGAAGCCCGCGAACCTCTTCTGGTCCGCAACGAGCTCGGCAATGGTCGGAGACTTCGGCTTCGCTCATCCCTTGGATGCGAACGGCGAGGCTCCTCCGGAAGGAACTCCTGTAACGGCGGCACCAGAATTGCTCACGGGCGGGCCGGCGACCGTCCAGTCAGACATATGGTCGCTCGGAGCCACGGCCTATCAGCTTCTTACCGGGGTCTATCCGCACGAGGACCTCGCCGCGAGCAGGACGCGGCAAGACCTCTACCCCGCTCGAACCGGGCGGCCCCCAACGCCGCTCCGCGACCTTGCGCCACACATCAGTCAGCGACTGGCGTCTCGGATCGAGCGGGCGCTTGCGGAAATGCCCTGCGACCGCTACCCATCGATGACGTCATTTGAGAGCGACCTCGGAGCCGGGGCAACGCCTGCTCGATCCTGGAGGGAGAATCAGCCTCACCCCGGCCACCTTCGATGCTGGACGAGCGATGACCCGTCTGACCTCACGGTCTGCATGGCGTCGGGTACGACTGCTGCGCTAGCGAACATCGATGTCCGACATGCCGTTTCCGGCAACCGGATCGTCAAGCACTGTTCGGATGATGGCTACTTGCGGGCCGCTGGAGGCCGGCTCAGGAGCATTTTCGAGAAGCTAGGGAATTGATTCGTGTGGCTCTCCAGTTGCTGAGGTGTGAGCTTTCTGTGAGATCTACGATTGGCACACGCCGAACCGAAGAACGTGAAAGGCCCGGAAACCGCTAGTTTCCGGGCCTTCTGAGTGGTGGCGGGGGCAGGATTTGAACCTGCGACCTTCGGGTTATGAGCCCGACGAGCTACCAGACTGCTCCACCCCGCGACTGAGGAAGATACCGGCGACGGGCCCCGTCGACAACCTCCGGCGTCCCCGCGGGGACGTCCCCGCGGGGACGTTTTCGCCGTCGGAGACTGTCACACCCCGTCGGTAGTTTCGACTGGAACGACAACGAAACGGAGCGGTCATGGACGAGATCCCACTGGAGCGGTTGGAGACCGAGATCACCTCGTGGAGCGGCAACCTGGCGGCAGCCACTGCCCAGCTGCTCGACTGGATCGCCGACTATGACGAACGGGAGGGCTGGCTCACCTGGGGCGCCCGATCGTGCGCCGAGTGGCTCTCGTGGAAGTGCGGCGATTCGCTCCACACCGCTCGCGAGAAGGTGCGGGTCGCCCGGGCGCTGCGGGCGCTTCCGGTCACAACCGCAGCGTTCGCAGCGGGCGAGCTGTCCTACAGCAAGGTGCGCGCCATCACCCGGGTGGCCTGCGCGGAGGACGATGCCGACTGGGTCGAGCAGGCCCGCCACGCCTCAGGCGCTCAACTCGACCGGCTGGTGTCGGCGGTCGTCCGTTCGCTGGACGAGGACGACCCGCGGGGCGCCTTCGAACGCCGGCGCTGCGTGCAGGGCGACGGCAACGGCGGCACCCGCACCCTCCGTGTCGACGCGCCGAGGGACATGATCGACACGGTGGCGGCCGCCATCGAGGTCGTCGCGACACGGATCATCGACGAGGCGGTCTCGGGGTCGGATCGGCGGCGGGCCGAGGTGATCGCCGAACGGGGCGGGCTCGCCGCGGTCCGTGCCGATGCGCTGCTGCAGCTCGCCGAACAGGCGCTGGCCGCCGCGCCGGCGGCTGCGGAGCGCGGCGACGTCGGCCGGCTGAGTCTCGTCGTCGACAGCGAAACACTCTCGGCGATCGCCGACGAACCGAGCGACGGCGTGTGCACGCTCGGCGTTCATCGCGTCGACCCCGAGGTCGCGCGGCGCTGGGCGTGCGACATCCGGTCCTCGGTGGTGGTCGATCACGAAGGACACGGCTGCGACGAGGGACGGGAGACCCGGGTGCTCAATCGACGCCTCCGCCGGGCCCTGCTCCGCCGGGATCACGGCAGTTGTCGCTTCCCGGGTTGTGGCGCGAGCTCCTGGCTCCATGCACATCACATCGTCCATTGGGCCGACCACGGACCCACCGATCTCGCCAATCTCGTGAGCCTGTGCGGGTTCCACCACCAGCTCGTCCACGAGGGCGGGTGGACGGTCGAG
>BQJV01000094.1 GCA_021604885.1 Acidimicrobiales bacterium | reverse complement strand
ATGACGAACTCGCCGACACTCTGCAGGTCGTAGGCGGTGCCGTCGATGGTGCGCAGATGGATGTCGCCTCCGGCGCTCGGCCCGCCGCAGCCGCCGCCTCCGCTTCCGCCGCCACCGTCTCCGCCGCCCCCGTCACCGTCGCCATCTCCGCCAACCCCGTCGCCGCCTCCGTCGTCTTCCTGGGCGACAGCGGCGACGAGGGTGTAGGTCCCGTCGGACGGTGCGTGGGTTGCGGGCCCCAACTGCACCGGGTGAGCCTCGTCGTCGGATGTGGGTTGCCGGAACGCCACGCCCTC
This sequence comes from Acidimicrobiales bacterium, assembly GCA_021604885.1. Classification (GTDB taxonomy): domain Bacteria; phylum Actinomycetota; class Acidimicrobiia; order Acidimicrobiales; family Aldehydirespiratoraceae; genus JAJRXC01. Next base: position 9,089 of record BQJV01000094.1, on the reverse strand, counting down.
GGCGAGGAAGCCGTCACCGCCGCCGCCGGGGGAGGTGTCGCGGCCGCCACCGGGTCCGCTCGCCCCGGGGAACCTCGTGCCCGGACAATCCGGGTCGTTGCCTTTGCGGATCTGGTCCCGCACGAACTTGAGGCGGGGGACCACGAAGATCACGCTGGCGGCGCAGCCCAACCCGACCGTTTCGAGGCAGACCGCAGCCGTCACGACGAAGGCGGCGGTGATCACCGCTGCCCCGAGCCCGGCCTTGATCGCGGTCTGCGTCTTGGTCGAGCCTTCGATCGCGACCGAGTCGGTCACCGTGATCTCGGGAAACACCACACCGTCGTCGACCGTGGTCACAACTCCCGCGGAGCCGGCAGCGATTCGGGCCGTGAAGATGTCCTGGTCATCAGCGGTCGCGTCCTCGCCGGCGAGCCGCAACGCCTGTCCGTGCATCGTGGTCTGACGCACGGTGTCGCCGGGGGCGACGTCGGCGACGAACGTGATGTCGAGCTCGAATCGATCGCCAAAGCCGATGTGGGTCGCGCCCTCGGACCGGCGGGTGGTGCTGAACATCACCAGGGCACGGCTCGTCTCCAGCGCTTCGCTGGTCGTGTCCGCGACCCATTGCTCGGGAACTGCCGCTCGACTGGCGTCGCCGTCGGCAACCTCGAGCAGGCCGAAGCCGATCGACGCTCCGGGCACCGGGGATCCGTCCGCGTCGACAATGGCACCCTCGACGCTGTCGGTCGGCACGTAGAGGAGTCCGTTGTCGAGATCGACCGGGTCACCGCGACCCTCGTCGGCCCGTGCGAGTGCGTCCTCGAAAAAGCTGGTTTCGGCGTCGGTGTCGTCGACCACGGCGATGTCGACGAGGAACTGGAAATCCTGCGTGTCCACACCCTCGCCGATTGCGGCCGCGACGAGTTCATCGACCGACGCAGATTCGGTGGCCGGGTCCGCGCCCGGTGAGGGCGTGGACGATGTCGTGGACGCCGGCGATTCCGCGTCGTCGCTTCCGGAGTCGCTGCACCCGGCGGCGATCATCGCCAGGACCAAGGCAATCGCCCACAGGCGACCCGCGAAATGCTCGGGGCTCGACTCGGACATGGTTCTCCTTGGGTTCGAGCGCGCTCGCGGCGTCCCGCTCGATCGTTCTCTCGCCGTTGGTGTGAAGCTAGCCGTCGACGAATGCGCAGGCGAGTGACGCTCAGTCGGCCGACGCCGCGGAGGCGATGAGCTCGATGGCGCGATCGGCGATCGCCGTGGTCGTGCGCTGGCTCAGGAAGGCCAGTCGAACGTAGACGCGGTCGTCGATCGTGGTGCTCGACACGTGCACCTCGCGGGAGGAGACCAGCACGTCGAGCAGGCGGCGGGTGTCGTCGTCGCCGGCGGCAGCCCGGAGTGCGACGACCGAGAGCTCCGGGGCATCGAGCAGCTCGACGCCGGGAGTCGACGCGAGGCGGGCGGCGGCGTGCTCGGCGAGATCGAGCATCCGGTCGAGCTCGTCGCGAAAGCGGTCGGTGCCGTGCAGGTTGAGCGCCAGCCAGACCTGGAGGCCACGATTCGGCCGGGTGAGCTCCGGGCCCATCTCCATGTAGTGCGGTAGGTCGGTCGACGGGACATCCTGCATGTAGGCGCCTCGTCCCTGATGTGCCTCGACCACGGCGGCGCGATCGCGCACGAGCAAGCCACCGACGCCGAAGGGCAGAAACAACGACTTGTGGGCGTCGACGGTGATCGAGTCGGCCCGTTCGATGCCGGAGAGCCGGGCTCGGCCGCGCTCGGTCAGTTGGAAGAAGCCGCCGTAGGCCGCGTCGGCGTGGAACCACGCGCCGGACGCGGCCGCGATGTCCGCACACGCGTTGAGCGGGTCGATCGCGCCGGTGTCGGTCGTGCCTGCGTTCGCCACGATCATCATCGGGCGCAGTCCGTTGTTCGTGTCCTCCGCGACCTGCCGCGCGAGGGCGTCCATGTCGAGTCGACGGTGCTCGTCGGACGCGATCAGGCGGACGCGGTCCGCGCCGATGCCCGCGATGCGGGCGGCCTTCTCGACCGAATGATGGGTTCGCGTCGAGCAGTAGACGACCCCGTCGCGGAAGTCGTCGCCGAGCTTCGACCGGGCCGTCACGACGGCGACCTGGTTCGCCATCGAGCCACCGGACAGCAACACGCCGCCACCCGTGGCGGGAAGGCCGAACAGGGCGACCATCCACCGGACGACGGACTCCTCGATCGCGGTCATCCCGGGGCTGGCGTGGGCGCCGCCGGTGTACTGGTTCGTGACGCTTCCGACGAGGCCGCCCAGTGCCGCGGTGTAGAGCCCGCCGCTCGGAATGTACGACAGCATCGCCCCGCCCGCGGTGTCGAATCCGGTGTCGGCCGCCCGGCCGACCGCGTCGAGCAGCTGGTCGAGCGCTATGCCGTCGACGCTCGGCGCCCGCAGCAGCGAGTCGATGAGTGCGCCATCGGGCTCCGGCCACGACGCCGGCGCTCCGTCCCGTGCATCGATCCACCGGTGCAGGAACTCGAGGATCCCGCCGCTGAGTTCGTCGCGATCGGCTGCGCTCGGCTCGAGAGGAAGGCCGCTCATCCGGCGACTGTACTTCCTCGCCTCGCGGGCCATCCCGAGCCGGGAGTGGCCGCTCTATTCCCCGCCGGACCAGCGGACTCGGCAGGACTCTCGCCACAGCCCCAGGACGCTCGGATCGCCCTCCAGGGTCGCGATCGATTCGTCGGCCCGGTTCCACATCAGGAGGTACAGCTCCGCGGCGGTGGCGGTGACCATCAGGTCGGCGTCGCCTCGCTCACGCGACGTCCTGATTCGGTCACCATCGATCGTGAGGTGCCAGTGCTCGTCGACGTCGGAGGCGCGGACACCCAGGACCTGCGCGGTCGCCGCGGCGATGCTGGTGCTGCGCGGCCGCTGCGCGAATCCCGACAGCAGCTCGTCGAGCATGTCGACCGCGAATGGGGCCTCGAAGTGCGTGGGAAGCCCGCCGGCCTGTTCGGCGTCGAAGCGATGAATGGCGATCTCGCTGGCCTGTCGGCGTGCCCACATCGTGACCGGTGTGGGTGCCGGCAGGAAGCTGAAGCACTGGTGATCGTCGGGTGCCGACTGGAGCACTCGCACGAGATTCCCGTTCGTCCGGCGGTACCACTCGACGAGCTTCTCGTCGTCGGGCCACGATGCGCCCAACTCCGGCCAGTACTGAGCCATGTCGGGGATGTCGTCGGCATCGAGCCAGTCGTCGGTGGAGAAGGCAACATGCGCTGCTGCCCAGAGGTGGATGAGGCCGAGATGGCGAATGAGGGCGCGCATGTCCCATCCGTCACACGCCGCGATGGTGGTGTCGAGTTCGACGCGATCCGCGGCGCCGGCAAAGCGATCACCCTCGGCGGCGACGCATTCGATGTACTCCGGAATCTTCACGGCTTCCTCCTGCAAAGTGCAGGAGTAATGTACTGCAAAATGCAGTAGTGTCAAGACATGGCATCGCGGCTGACCACGTCGTCCTACGCTGTCCTGGGGCTCCTGCGGATCCAGCCCTGGACGGGCTACGAGCTCACCCGGCAGGCGACACGCAGCCTCCGCTTCGCGTGGCCGAAGTCCGAGCGATTGCTCTACGCCGAGCCGAAGAAGCTCGTCGAGCATGGTCTGGTCACTGCCCACGACGAGCAGGTGGGTCAGCGGAGTCGCACCGTCTACACCATCACCGACGAGGGGCGAGCCGCGCTGTCGGAATGGATGACGACCTCGCCGCAACCCCCGGTCCTCGAAGCGGAGGCTCTCCTCCGCCTCCTCTTCGCCGAGAACGGCACGACCGAGGACGTGATCGCGGCGCTCGACGCGCTGGCCGCGGATGCCGCTGACCTGCACGAACAGGTCACATCGATCAACAGCGGCTATCTCGATGGCGAGCATCCATTCCCGGAGCGGACACACCTTTCGGTGCTCTTCGCCACGTTCCAGCTCGAACTCTTCGATCTCATCGTGAACTGGGTGGAGTTCGCCAAGTCCGAGATCGCTGCGTGGCCCACGACGGAGGGGCTCGGAATGACCGATCGCACCGCCGCAATTCTCGACTGCATCAAGGAGCGACGGTCCGTCCTCGCCGCTCCGCTCGACGGCGGCTGACCGCCCCGTCCCGCTGCTATGGCGCGTCGTAGGCGGGGTCGTGCTCGTCCATGATCGCATCGGCGAGGGCGAGAAGATCGACCGTGTAGCCGGGGTCGTAGTCGTAGCTCGAAAGGTCGACGTCGTAGATGGCCCGGAGCCAGACGAGCTGACCCAAGTCAACGAGGATGTCGTCGGCGTGGCCGAACGAGTCGCTGAAGATGGCGTCGCCGGACGCGCTGACGAGGCTGTCGACGTCCGGCAGCTGCCCCGCGTCAAAGAGCTCGTAGAGCTCGGCGGCCGCGTGGCCGTACGGGATGCCGTAGAAGTCGACGCCGGGGTACTGGGCACGGAGGTTGTCGATGATGTCGTGGCTGATCGCCACTTCGGCGGCGTGCCAGATCGCGCTGAAGTCGCTCGCGGTGAACGACCCGGGATTCGTCAGCCAGGGCATCGCTACGAAGAAGCGGGTGTCCGGGTTCTGCTCGAGTGCGTAGTCGACCCAGAGCTCGTAGCCGGTCAGCGTCGGGTACGTCGGGTGATACGTCATCCCGAACAGATCGACGTCGCCGCTGTCGAGATGACCTTGGATCGTCGCCCGCTTGCCCGCGTTGTTCCAGAGCGCCTCCGGGGCGCCGCTCGCGCCGCCGGAGAACACGACGTCCTGCGTGTGATCCGTGAAGCCGGCGTCGGCGGCGTGGGCCGGCATGCCGTTGGCGAACGGGACGAAGAAGCTGTGCCCGATGAAGAGAGAGTCGAAGCCGGTGATGACATCGGGACGGAAGATGGCGACGAGCGGCGCCGCGGTGAACCCCTGCGCGGCGTCGATGACGCCAGCCTCCACATCGAAACTGCACGTGTTGTCCGTCGCGGCGGTGCAGTAGTTGACCCAGCGGTGGAAGTGCCAGCCGGTTGCGGCGACGCCGGTGTAGGTCTCGTCGTAGTCGCCGACGATCGCGTTCTCCGTGCAGTTGGTGGACCCGGCCGTGTGATCCGCGAGCGTGCAGTCGCGGGTGCCGGTGGCTGAGATCACGTCGCCCTCGCCGACGATCTCGATCGGCTGATTGCAGGCCGCCGCGAACAGCACGGTCACCAGGAACGTGAGGAGGAGCCGGGAGCATCGTGTGTTCATGAATGCGGCCTTCCGTGGTCTCGTGAGCGGCGAAGAGCCTCGCCGTCGACCGGATCCGTCGTCAAACCGGCCGCTCGGGCGCTCGGCCGCGATCTGTGCTCGGATGCGCCTCATGGAGAAGATCGTCACCGTGTTGTGGAAGCCGGACGGACAGAGCAAGCAGGAGCATGCGGACGCGTTGTTGGGCAGCGCCGCCCGGCTCGCCGACCTCGGGGCCCGAAAGCTCACGATCTGTGTCGAGGACGATCATGTCGACGGTGACGCGCTGCGGATGAACCCGGCGCCGCCGCCGAAGTCCGCCATGGTGTCGTACTGGGTCGAGTGCAGCGAGGATCGCGGCCCGATCGAAGCCGTGCTGGACGGAGCCGCTGCGGATCTGGCGTCGTTCCTCGTCGTCGAGTCACGTCCGATCGTGAACACCGAGCACGTGGCCACGCCGGGAGAGCGGACGCCGGGAATGGTCCAGGTCACGGGCATCGTGCGCAAGGCCGGCCTCGACCACGACGAGTTCCTCCGCATCTGGCAGGAGGAGCAGCGCCCCTGTGCGATCGAGACCCAGTCGACGTTCCAGTACGTGCGCAACGAGATCGTCCGGCAGCTGTCGGGCCCGGCGCAGCCCTGGGCAGCGATCGTCGAGGAGGCATTCCCCATCGAGGCGATGAACGACCCGTATGTGTTCTTCGACGCCGTGGGTGACGACGAGCGGTTCCAGGCGAACATCGGTCGCATGGTCGACACCGTGGCGAAGATGCTCGAGATGGATCAGACCGATGTGACCATCACGAGTGAGTACGTGTTCGAGCGCTGAGCTCGCCGTCGACGCTCGTCGCTCAGCGCCACCCGGAGGCGATGTGTTCGAGCCACCATTGGGGCGCCTGGTCGAGCAGGTTGCCCAGGTGGGAGTAGTCGTGCCAGCGCACGATGAGGCCGTTGCGAACCTCCATGACCGACGTGAACGGATGGTCGACCACCTCACCGCTCTCGAACTGCCACTGCTCCATGTGTTCGGTGATCACCACGTCGCCTTCGGCGATCATGTGCTTCGGGTAGTGGTAGTAGCCCGACAGCGGTTCGATGCCGAGCCGAAGCCGCAGGATGATTTCCTCGGGTCCCGTGGCACCAGTGGGGTCGAGGCCGACATCGGTGTAGTGGCAGCCGGCGTCGTAGAAGGTCGCCATGGCGTCCCAGTCGCGGCGGAAGTGGGCATCCCAGTATCGCTCGACGACTTGTCTGTTCTCTGCGCTCATCGGCCCGACCGTATCCGGCGCGTCGCGGGCGGCAAGATTCGGGCCGCCGGGGTCAGTCGCCGAATGCGGCGGCGATGCGGCGCTGCAGAGCCGACGGCAGGGGCTTCACGCTGCCCACGAGCATCTTGTTGAGCGCGCCGGGGACGACGAGAGCCTTGTTCTTGGCTGCGGCGTCGAGCGCGATCTCGGCGACCTCGTCGGCGGTCTGCCACAGGAAGTCCGGCAGCTTCGACGCGTCGTAGTCGGCCCGGTCCTGGAACTCCGTGCGGGTGAACCCCGGCGCAATGCACGCGACATGGACGCCGCCGGCCTTGAGCTCGGAGTGGAGCGACTGGCTGAACGACGTGACGAATGCCTTGGTCGCGGCGTAGACCGCCGAGTTCGGTGTCGCCGAGTAGCCGGCGACGGACGACACGTTGAGGATTGCGCCGCTTCCTCTCGGAGCCATCGCCTGCGCGGCCGCATGACTGAGCTGTACGAGGCAGCGGACGTTGACGTCGATCTGGCCGAGCTGTCCGTCGAGCTCCGACCCTGCGACCGGGCCCGTCGCGCCGAACCCGGCGTTGTTCACCACCAGGTCGATCTCGGGGTCCGTGTCGATCAGCTGGGCGACCTCCGCGACATCGCGCGGCTCGCCGAGGTCGGCGACGTGGACGGTGGCTCGCTCGGTTCCGCCGAGTTCGCCCGCAAGGCTGTCGAGCCGGTCCTTGGTGCGGGCGACGAGAACGACATGGGTGCCGTCGGCGGCCAACCGGCGGGCGATCGCCTCACCGATCCCGCTCGATGCTCCGGTGACGATTGCCTTGGTCCAGGTCATGGGTGCCTCCGTGGGCGGGTGTCGCTCAGCCTAGCGATCAGGCACACTGGTCACCGATCGAGGAGCGACATGACGGAAACGACCGAGACCGCCGGGGCACCGGACACGGCCGACTTCAACCCGGACATCTACACGCCCGAGATGGAGATGTCCGACACCGGCCGCGACGTTCCCGCTGCCGCCGAACTCGACATCGCGGACATCAACCCCGCGAATCCGCACCTCTTCAAGGAGGACCGCTGGGCCGACCATTTCGCCCGCCTCCGCGCCGAGGACCCGGTCCACCTGAACGAGATCTCGACCGCCGGTCGCTACTGGTCGATCACCAAGTACGACGACGTGCGTGCCGTCGACGGCGACTGGCAGACCTACTCGTCGGCGCGAGGAATCAACCTCGGCATCAAGCCCGGCCCCGAAGTCGACCAGATGCTGCAGCGCGTTTCCTCCTTCATTGCGATGGACCCGCCGACGCACACCGATCAGCGCAAGACGGTCCGCAGCGTTTCGGCGCCGAGCAATCTGAAGAACGTCGAGCCCGAGATCCGCGAGCGCACGATCAAGGTGCTCGACTCGCTGCCCGAGGGAGAGACGTTCGACTGGGTCGACACGGTCTCGATCGAGCTGACGACCCTCATGCTTGCGACCCTCTTCGACTTCCCGCTCGAGGATCGCCGCATGCTGACCCGCTGGTCCGACATCGTCTTCGCCGTGCCCGAGCCGGGCGGTGTGGTCGAGACCCAGCAGCAGAAGATCACCGAGCTGATGGAATGCGTCGCGTACTTCGAGGGCTTGTGGGCCGAGCGCCGCAAGAACCCGGGCTTCGATCTGGTGTCGATGCTCGCGAACGGCGAGGCGACCAAGGACATGCCGACGATGGCCCATCTCGGCAACCTGCTCCTGCTCATCGTCGGCGGCAACGACACCACCCGCAACACGATGTCCGGCAGCGTCTACGGGCTGAACCAGTACCCGGACCAGTACGACAAGCTGATCGCCGACCCGGGGCTCGTGCCGCAGATGGTGCCGGAGATCATCCGCTGGCAGACCCCGCTGCCGTACATGCGGCGCACGGCCACTCGTGACACCGAGTTGGGCGGCAAGCAGATCCTGGAGAACGACCAGGTTCTGATGTGGTACATCAGCGCGAACCGCGACGAGGACGTGTTCGAGAACGCGATGGCGATCGACATCGACCGCCCCAACGCGGACCGGCACCTGTCGTTCGGCTACGGCATCCACTTCTGCATGGGCAGTCGCCTCGCCGAGCTGCAGCTGCGCATCCTCTGGGAGGAAGTGCTGCAGCGCTTCGAGCGGATCGAGGTGCAGGAGGAGCCGGAGCGCACGTTCTCCTCGTTCGTGCACGGGTACACCAAGCTGCCGGTGACGGTGAAGCGCCGCTGATCGTCATCGCCACGACCCCTGCCGCTCTCGACGCTGCCGTCGAGGTGGCGGCCGCTGCCGGCTGCGAGGTCCACGAGGTGCTCGAACCCGATGCAAGCCGCCGGTTGGTGCTCGCGCGGCCGGACTCCGGCAGGGACGAGGCGGCGGCGACGACGCTCCGCGGGCTCGGGCTGAGCGCGGTCGTCCGTCCGGACGCGGGCGCCGCCCTGCGGGCGTGGCACCGCGACACGGAACCCGTGGTCAGCCGGGATCGGCTCGCGGTCCAGCTGGCGTGGGCCGAACACCCGACGCCCGTCGTCGCCGCGGCGATCGAACTCGGTCCGGGTGGCTTCGGGAGCGGTCACCACCCGACGACCCGGCTCCTGCTCGAACTGCTCGTCGACCGGATCGCCGGAG
>BQJV01000093.1 GCA_021604885.1 Acidimicrobiales bacterium | reverse complement strand
CTCGAAGCCTGTCGTCGACGTGTGTGCGCGCTCACCGGCGCGCCTGCCGACGCCGGCCGACACCGAACCGCGCCGGAGCCCGCCGAGGGCACCGCGGCGACGCTCGCTTGTCTCGCGTTCACGGAGATGTGGGTGATCGATCCCCATGCGATGACCGACGATCTCGCCGCTGATGTCCGTCACCATCTCGACGATGCCCAGGTCGCCGCCTTCACGATCGGACTCGCCACCATCGAGGCGCAGGCCCGAGCGGCTCTCGCGCTCGGTCGGCTGCCATGAGGATCGCGCCGCCCGAGGGGTCGATGAACTTCTTCGAACACGACGCCGAACTGAACAGCCGGTTCGACCGCTTCTATGCCGAATTGTGGCAGCGCGGCGCGGTGGACCAGGCGACGAAGGAGGTCGGCCGTCTGCGCAACGCCCGCATCACCGATTGTGGGATTTGACGCAACCTCCGCTTCGCAGGTGCGCAGCAGCAGGGGCTGACCGAGGATCACGTCTCCCGGATCGACGACGACGTCGCGACATCGGATCTGCCCGATCGCTGGAAGACCACCGTGGCCTGGGCCGATGTGGTGATCGGCGCGGCCGACGATGACGCCGCAACCGCCGTCGCCGCCACGAGCTTCTCGCCGGCGGAGATCGCCGAGCTGACGCTGACGGTCGCCGTGGCCCAGGGATTCTCGAAGGCCGCGATCGCCTGGGGCCCGGCACCGGAACTCCCGACGATGACCATTCCGACACCGGGAGACTGACGGCCACGTTGCGATCGGATCGCGGCAATGGAAAGCTTTGCGTCATGCCGACCCGCCCGTCACGAGTACTCGCTGCGTTGGAGCTTCGCGCGCTGGGTGAGATGAGTTCCTTCGCATTGAGTGCGCCGGCGCTCGCGGCGATGCTTCCTCGCGGGGAACGCCGACCCGTTCTGGTCCTCCCTGGGTTCCTCGCCGACGACTCGAGCACCCGGGCGATGCGGCGCCTGCTCGGCCATCTCGGACACGACGTTCACGCGTGGAAGCAGGGCCGAAACATCGGACCGAGCAACGAGATCATCGACGGCATGGTGCGCCGGGTCGACCGTCTGCACCAGGCCCATGGGCCGATCGACATCGTCGGCTGGAGCCTCGGCGGCATCTACGCCCGCGAGATCGCCCGGCTCGCGCCGGACGTCGTGCGTCAGGTGATCACGATGGGCTCGCCGTTCCAGACCACCGGCAGCCACGAGTCGAACGCGAGTGGCGCGTTCCGAGCCCTGCAGAACCGCCACGACCCGCACTTCGAACAGCATCGCGTCCCGTCGTGGGCGCGCGACCCGATCCCGGTCTGGACCACCTCGATCTACACGAAGACCGACGGCATCGTGCACTGGTCCCAGTGCCTCAACGTCCATCATCCGCACACCGAGAACATCGAGGTCCGCGGCAGCCACTGTGGGCTGGGTTTCAACCCGGCGGCAATGTGGATCATCGCCGACCGGCTCGCTCAGCCGTCGGACCAGTGGCAGCGCTTCAAGCCCGCCGGTCCGCTGCGCTATCTGTTCCCCCGCGGCACCGGGTTCGACGTCGGCACGGTCGCGGCCTGAACCTCCGTCGGCATCAGCACGATCACCGGCCCGATCACCACCGCGTCGGCTGCACGCTGGAGGTGCTGCGCATCACGATCCAGCTCCCGGGCGCGCGCTTCGAGCGCTAGCTCGGTTTCGCGCAAACCGTCCGATGCGGCCCAGAGCGAGAAGCCGACGGCGCGCTGCAGTTCCTCGCGGCTGCGTGACGCGGCGCGCGAGCTCCACACATCGGCGGTGTGGCGCGCCACCGCGGCATCGTCGCGGGTGACGAGCAGACGACGACGCCGACCGATGTCGCGGGCGAGCACTCGGGCGTCCTCCGCACGGCGGGCGGCCCAGGACGCGTCCGACCGCAGGATCTCCCGTTCCCGGATCGCTGCGCTGGTCTCCGCGACGGCATCGCTCATGACAACCTCGGTATCTCGATGATTGCTTTCGCGGGGAGGTGAGTCAAACATACTGAAACAGCATGAGAATGCAATACGGCCCGGCGACGCGGCGAGGAACCGCGGTACGGTCGACGTCATGGTCGCCCTGCCCCGGCCGGCGATTCGTCGCCCGATCAGCATCACGGTCACGGTCGTCGCGACGACGATCGGTGTGGTCGCGACGCCTCTCGCGGTGCTGATCCTCGGGGCCACCGACCTCGTCACGCGCGACCGCTTCCGCCGCACCCGGATGTGGCTCCTGACCGTGGCGACCCTCGCCGTTGAGTTCGCCGCCATCATCGCGATGGCGGGCATGTTGGTCTGGCACGTCGGCCGACTGCGCCGCGAACCGGCGCAGGGGCGCTTCCATCGCCTCGAGTGGTGGTGGGCCGGCCGCCACATCACCAACCTCCGCGTCCTCGCGGGTGTGCGCTGGGTGGTCGAGAATCCGGAGGAGCTCGGCCACGGTCGCGCCATCGCGCTCGCCCGCCACGCGAGCCACGCAGACTCCATCCTGCCCGTGCTGCTCTTCGGGATCGTCGGACGTCGCCGTCTGCGCTACACGCTCAAGGACGATCTCCAGTGGGCACCGGCGATGGACATCGTCGGCAACCTGCTGCCCAACGTGTTCGTCGACCGCTCACCGTCCGATGAGTCCCCCTTGTGGGACCGCCTCGAGGAACTCGCATCGGGGCTCGGGGACGGCGTCGCCGTCATCTTTCCGGAGGGCACGTTCTTCACCCCCGAGCGGCTCGATCGCGCCGCGACGCGGCTCGGCGAAGGACGGCCGGATCTCGAGCCGGCGGCCCGCACGCTCGAACACATCCTTCCTCCCCGACCCGCCGGCACCGAGGCACTCCTGGCGGGCGCACCCGATGCGGACATCCTTCTCGTCGCCCATGAGGGAATGGAGGCCTTCAGCGATCTCGTGTCGATTCGCCGGGCCCTTCCGCTCGAATCCCCGGTCCGTGTGCGACTCTGGCGCATCCCGAGGGCCGAGGTGCCGGACGGCGATCTCGCCGAATGGCTCCTCGAACGATGGATCGATCTCGATCGGTGGATCGAAAAGGGTGTGCTCGAACGTCGGGACAGTGACGGGATCCCCCCGTCGCTGGTCAGTGCAGAGGAGATCCGCCCATGAGTGGACATGTCGACGTGATCGTGGGATCGGCGCTCGCGATCGTCGTGGCGATGGTCGCCACGTGGGTCGTGAGTCTGATCCTTCGCAACGCCAGCATCGTGGACATCGTGTGGGGACTCGGGTTCGTCGTCGTCGCCTGGACCGCCCGGGTGATCGGCGACGGCAACGACGGCCGCAGCGACCTGCTCACCGCGATGGTCACGATCTGGGGGCTGCGGCTCGCGCTCTACCTGCTCTGGCGCAACTGGGGCGAAGGCGAGGACTACCGCTACCAGTCGATGCGGCGCCGTCAGGGTGATGCATTCCCGGTCAAGTCGCTCGTCACCGTGTTCGGCTTCCAGGGGTTGGTGATGTTCGTCGTCTCCCTGCCGCTCCAACTCGCCGCCACGCCGGCCACCCCCGATATCGGCGTGCTCGCGATCATCGGCGTGGTGTTGTGGGGCATCGGACTCTTCTTCGAGACGGTCGGTGACGCCCAACTCGCCCGGTTCAAGGCGGACTCGGCCAACGCGGGCACCGTCATGGATCGCGGGCTCTGGCGCTACACCCGGCACCCGAACTACTTCGGCGACTTCTGCGTCTGGTGGGGGCTGTTCCTCGTCGCGACCGAGTCCGGCGACGCGTGGTTCGGCATCATCGGACCGGCGGTCATGACCTTCATGCTTCTGCGGGTGTCCGGCGTGGCGATGCTGGAGCGCGGCCTGATGAAGCGGCGCGAGGGCTACGCCGAATACGTCACTCGCACGGCGACGTTCTTCCCCCGACCGCCCCGCGGATAGCGTCCCCGGATGCCCGACGCCCCTGCCGTTGATCCCGCGCTCGTCGACCACGCCGTCGAGATCGCGCGGGCGGCCGGTGCCCTGACACTCGAGTGGTTCCGACGAGCGGACCTGGCCGTCGACCTCAAGTTCGACGGTTCACCGATCACCGCCGCGGACCTCGCCGCCGAGACCTTCATCCGCGGCGAGCTCGCTGCCGCGTATCCCGACGACGCGGTCATCGGCGAGGAACATGCCGACGCAGAGGGGACGAGCGGTCGTACCTGGGTGATCGATCCGATCGATGGCACCAAGGCGTTCACGAAGGGTGTGCCGCTCTACTCGAACCTGCTCGCCCTGGTCGACGAGCACGGCCCGGCCGTCGGCGTGATCAACCTGCCGGCGCTCGGGGAGACCGTGTGGGCCGGCCGGGGCCTCGGCGCCTTCCTCGACGGCGACCCGTGCCGGGTCAGCGATCACGCCACCCTCGACGGTGCCTACGTCTGCACCAGCGAGTTCGGCTACTGGCCGCCCGAACACCTGCAGGCGATCCTCGCCCGACCCGTGCAGTTCCGGACCTGGGGCGACGCCTACGGGTACAGCCTCGTCGCGAGCGGGCGAGCCGAGGCGATGATCGATCCGCTGGCGAACCCATGGGATGTCGCGCCGGTCGCCGTCATCATCGCGGAGGCCGGCGGGCGATTCAGCGGCTTCGACGGCCACACCGGTCCGGACGCGTGGCAGCGCGGCTCCGGCGTGGCCACGAACGGCGCCGTGCACGACGAACTCCTCGCCGTGTGGCGCACCTGAGTCAGAGGCTCGCGAGGATCGCTTCGTAGTTCAGCAACGGCTGATCCGGTGCGGCACCGAGTGCTCCGTCGCAGCTCGCGCCGGCCTCGGGCGCCGTCGTCGAGAGTCGACCGGTGAAGTCGCCGAGGAACTCCTCGACCAGCGGGTCCGACCAGCGATCGACGGCGAGCTGGCGCGTCCACGCGGAGAGCACGATGGGATTCTCGAGGCCGGGATAGGGGGCGGCCAACAGGTGGGTCTCCCCTTCCATCCTCGCCTCGATCGCGCCGACCTCGTCGGCGGTGAGATCGGGCTGGTAGGCGATCCACACCACACCGTGTTCGAGGGAATGCACGGCGGCGTAGTCGCGGATCGGCGCGGTGTAGAAGCCGCAGTTCTGCCAGAACCCGAAGTGATTCCCGCTCGTCGGCGGCGAATGAGAGAACAACGTCTCGGGACAACCTTCGTGGCCGGCCCCTTCGTTCTCGTACGCGATGAGCTCGCCGACGGGGAGCAGGGTGGGCGCCGGCTGCTCGACGACGGCGCAGCCGAACTCGTCGACGACCGGCTCACCACTGTCGTCGAGCACCGTCGGCGCCGGCGTGGCCACCTCGCCGTCGTCACCGCACGACGCGGCGAGGACGGACAACACGACGAGCAAAACGGCAACGTGACGACCCATGGGTCGTCACGCTACCGAGTGCTTGGTTCGTCATGGCGACGGGGTCCGAATCGGACCCGATCGCAGTTCTTGGGCTACCGCAGGCCGACGATGGCCGGAGCGTCACTCTCGATGAGGTTGATCTGCTCCATGCGGTCCGCGAAGTCCGACGCCTCGGAGATTCCCTTGGCGTAGGTGGCCTTGCGGCGGGCGACACGGCCGGTGACCTCACACGGGTCCGGCGAGTCGCCGAGGTACTGCGCCTCGATGCCTTCCTGAAGCATCAGCAGCGACTCCGAGCGGAGCTGGCTGATGCGGGACTCGGTGACACCGAGGAAGTCGGCGAGCTCCTGCGAGGTACGACCCTCGAGGAAGTAGCCCACCACGACGAGGCGGTGACGCTCGGGCAGCAGCGAGATGGCGTCACGGAGGTAGCCGTGGAGCTCCCGGGTCTCGAGTTCGGCGGACGGCTCGATGCTGCTCTCGTCGACCAGCACGTCGACCAGGGTCAGGTCCTTCTCGACATCGTCGGCCGTCTCGTGTTCGAGGGCCAGCACGACGGAGCGGAACATCCGGTCCTGAAGGCGGTTGAGTTCGCTCTGGCTCATCCCGAGCGCTTCGGACATTTCTTCCTTGTTCGGCACCCGGCCGAGCTCGGTGGCGAGACGCTGCTCGGCGGACTCGAGCTTGCGGGCGAGGTTGCGGACCGAGCGGGGGGCCCAGTCGGCGGCACGCACGGCATCGAGGATCGCTCCCCGGATGCGCTGAGCGGCGAAACGTTCGAACGGAACGCCCCGTTCTTCGTCATAGCGGCGAGCGGCCTCCACGAGACCGAGAGCGCCGGCCCGGGCCAGTTCGTCGCGGTCGACGTGGCGGGGGAAGTGCACTGCCACCTGGAAGACGATGTGCTTCACCAGAGGAAGGTTGTCCTCGATCATCTCGGCGAGCTCGGCATCCATCGAGTCAGCGCCCTGCGTCGGTCGTACCCGACGGCGGCTTGCCCGTGTGCTCCGCATCCTGTGTTCCGTATCGCCCATTGTCATCGCCCCGGATCTCCCTCGTTGTGAGTTGAAGTCGGTCCTGTCACCGAACTTCTTCCAGCCGAGATGGTTTCGGCGCGACCCTTCACGCGCTTTAGCGATTTCTCGAAAAACTGCCCAAATGGCCCATATCGAGCGTCGTTTCAACGCTCCTACGGCACGTTCCGCAGTCGGCTTGATCGCGACGTGTGCTCCACCGTCGTGACTTCGGTCACCGCCGTCCGCCATCGCGTCCGGCGAGCGGCGTCACAGGAAGGTGGACATGCCCTCGAAGCGCATCGGGCGGACGCCACTGTTTCCGATCCGGCTGAGAAGGGTCAGATGGTCGGGCATCCCGGCGAGGCCGTAGGCCCCCGGCTCGGCCCGACCGGCCATGACGTGCAGCGTCGTGCAGGCCGCCACCGCACCGGCGGCGACAGCAGGGCGCTCGATTGCGCCGAGAACGAGGACCCGTCGCTCGATGCCGACCCGGCCCCGGAGTTCGACCCGCACGGCGCCGATGCCACCTTCGGCGGGCGGCGGCCGCAACATCGGCAGCGGCGCGGTGAGGCGGTCACGTCGGGTGGCCGCTCGGCGGGCCGTGACACGATCGACACCGGGGAACTCGGGAACGAGCAGGAGTGCATCGGGAAGACCTGCTCGGTAGCAGTCTCGGCCACCGATGGGGTCGGGGAAGTACACCAGTTCGCGTCCGGAGCCCCCCGATCGGCGCAACCACTTCCCGTCACGCCAGTCGAGCCCGGTCGAGGACAATGATCGATGATGCTGACGCGCACACGCCGGCCCGCCGGTGCCGACCTTCGCGACATGGATCTCGTCGACCCGGTCGAGTTCCCCCGCGCCGTGGCGGGCGAGAAGGCCCGTGAGACCGGGCATGAATCCCGCACCGATCACCACGGGGACACCGCTGTGCTGCGCCTCCTGCTCGAGGGTGAGAAGCCGGCGAACCTCCGACATCTGGTTGGACGTCGACACCACGGGAACACCGCGGTGCACGGCGCGCCGCGCGATCGCGGCCTGAGAACCGGCCGGGGAGGCGATGACCACCGCGGCCGTGGCCGGGTCGATGTGACGGCCCGCCCCGTACTCGGCACCACGACCGAGTGTTTCGACCAGCCGCCGTGCCCGGTCCATCTGCTGGTCGCGGATCTCGACACAGTCGACCTCACCGCTACTGCGGAGCTGGCGGGCGATGCGAGCACCGGTGGCGCCGGCGCCGAAGACGACGACCCTCATCGAAGGTCGTCACCCTCGAGTTCGCGCCAGCCACCCTTCTGGGGCGGAACGCCGCCACTCCCCCGCACCCGGATCGCCGCAGCCACGGAAACCCCGGCGAACAGCGCAACGATGGCCCGCCGTACGAGTGTCAGTAGTCCTCGACCACCCACTGCGGCTCCCTTCGCCGGAAGGGCCCGAGAGCTGTGGTTCACGGGCCGGGAGTCTCGCCTGCGGCGAGACTCCGAGGAACTGAGGAGTTCCCGTGGGGCTAGCAGGAGTCGAACCTGCGACCTCACCCTTATCAGGGGTGCGCTCTAACCAACTGAGCTATAGCCCCGTGAGGCGATCACGCTACCGGTGTGCGGTTGTGCTCGCCAACGTGGTTTGTCGGCTCGAAGGCCGTCAGATGGACGGCTCCTCGGCCTCGGCCGGCTCCCGGATCTCTGCTGCCGGATCGGCATCCGCCTCGGCAGACTCGGCGGTCGGGAGCAGGGGCACGTCCGAAGCCGGATCAGGCGGTGGATCGTCGAATGTCGCGTCGGCCAGGACGGGGTCACCCGCGCCCATCTCGTGCGCCGCGGGCGCGGCTGCCTGGACCATCGGACGAGCGCCGTGGCGCGGCCGCGTGCGCTTCGGCCGGGGCCGAGCCGTCTCTTCCTCGACGACCGTGAACCGGACACCGCCGGTGACATCGCTGATGAGGTTGAAGAGCACCGCCATGAGCACGGTGAAACCGGAGCCGGCGACAACGAGGACGAGTCCACCGATCGCGCTGGCGCGGAAGATCTCATCGGCGTTGAACTCGAAGCTGTCGAGCGCGAAGAGTTCCTTGATGAAGTTCTCGACATTGTCGATCGTGCCGGAGCCGACGGCGAAGCTCCACAGGATCACGCCGGCGATCAGCAGGATCACCCAGAGGCAGAAGTAGAAGAGCAGCGAGACCTTGAGCACCGACCACGGCTCGACATGGCGGACGAGGCGGCGGACCTTGCGGGCCCGGAGTCGACCGGCGATGCGACGATCGCGATAGCTCGGCCGGGGAGGACGAACGCCGGGCGGGAGCCCGGGGACCATCGGGGGTGCGGACGCGGGCGTCGACTCGTCCTCGGCGACATCATCGCCGGGAAGCACGAGTTCCTCACCTGTGGCGAGGCGGAAGGTTGCGTCGTCGGGTTCGGGGAGCTCAGACATGCGTGTGGGAGTGGTCTTCCGCCGCCCGCGGCGAGAGCACCGGGAAAGTGTACGGGACGAAGCGGCTCAGGCCCCCTCACCCCCCGCGTCGATCCATCGGGCGAGTTCTTCGCGGAGGCCCTCGAGGTTCTTGTAGCGGGCGACCTTCGTGGGCGCGGTCAGGATCTCGTCCGCGAACGCCGACGGCGGAAGGGCGGCCAGAACCGTGCCGAGCGGCCAGACATGGATCCGGATGCCGAACACGATCGCCTCGTGCTGTTCGAGCCGCCGAAGGGTCTGGCGCTCGACGCGCAGGAAGAGCTGGGTCGCCGGATCGGCGGGGAGGCGTTCGGGTGCCTGACGGTCGGACGCCGGAAGCCGTCGGGCCGCATCACCGACGAGCGACCAGTTGATGCGATACGCCATGGCCCCGACGGCCATCCGATCGAAGAAGCGGTCGACCTGGTCGCCGATCTGTTCGGCGTAGCCCGGCACGGGGCCGTGGATGTCGGCGAGCGTGCCTCCGATCTTGTCGGCGAGCGACCAGCGCGTCGGGAAGCAGACGCTTCCGGCGGTGAGGCGCCACGAGCTCTCGTCGCGCTCCATGAGACAGAGGTCCTCCTGTACGGACCGACCGGCGATGTCGATCGGATGCACACCGACCGTCGCCGGTTCGAGGCCCTGCGGGG
>BQJV01000092.1 GCA_021604885.1 Acidimicrobiales bacterium | reverse complement strand
ATCGTCGGCGGGGACGACTTCGCGCCATGGCTCGATGCCCTCCGCCGGGGCGGCCGCTACGTCACGTCCGGCGCCATCGCCGGGCCGATCGTGGCGCTGGATCTCCGCACGCTCTACCTCAACGACCTCGAGCTCCACGGGGCGACCGTTTTCGAACCGCAGATCTTCGCCGACCTCGTCGGCTACATCGAGCGGGGCGAGGTGCGGCCGGTGCTCGGCGGCACCTACCCGCTCGAACAGATCCACGAGGCGCAGGAGGCGTTCGGTCGCAAGGCCCACATCGGCAACCTCGTGATCACCCTCGACGCAGAATCAGGCACGTGACCGAACCGGCGACCACGCCGACCTACCTGTTCATCCTGTGTCCGCCCTACTCCGGGTCGACGCTGCTGTGGCGGCTCGTCGCGACCTCAGCTCATGCCTCGATCCTCCCCGCGGAGGGCCAGTTCCTGCCCGAGGTCCGAGACGAGATGCGCGCCGCGGCATGGGAACCCGACCGCGACGTGAGCTGGCCCCGGATCAAGGCGGTGTGGGACGGCTACTGGGACCGCACGAAGCCGGTCCTCGTCGAGAAGAGCCCACCGAACGCGGCTCGGGCGCACGAGATCGCCGAGCACTTCCACCCCGTCGCCTTCCTGGTCATGGTGCGCAACCCCTACGCCCACGTGGAGGGGTTGATGCGGCGCAACGGTTGGAGCGCCGCCAAGGCCGCCGGTTTCGCCGCGATGACGCTCGGCGTGCAGGTGGACAACGCCCGCACGCTCGCCGATGCCACGCACTTCACCTACGAGGATCTCGTCGCCGACCCCGCCGGTGTCCTGGGCCGGGTGCGCAACCTGGTTCCGGCGCTCGACGACATGGACGCGAGCGGCGAGTTCGCCATCCACTCGGTCGACGGCACGGTCGCGCGCGGGGTCGTCGATCTCAACGCCCGCAAGATCCGACGCCTTTCGGGACGCTCAGTGCGTGCGATCAACCGCGTGCTCGACGAGCACGGCGACGCGATGACCTTCTGGGGCTACGACCGTGAGGAGCCCAGCGTTGCCCGGTCGGCGCGGGCGGCGGGTGTGCGCGCCGCGGACGCGGTCCGGGGCGCCGCCCGGTTCAGCCTTCGGGTGATTCGGGGGCTACGTCGCCGGTTGCGTCCGCGCCGTCGCTGACCTGTTCCGGACGCAGGGTCGGGAACAGGACGACGTCGCGGATCGTGGTGGTGCCCGTGAGCAGCATGACGAGCCGGTCAACGCCGATGCCGAGACCAGCGGTCGCGGGCAGTCCGTACTCGAGAGCACGGATGTAGTCCTCGTCGACCACCATCGCCTCGTCGTCGCCGGCGTCGCGCTCGGCCTCCTGCGACTCGAACCGCTCGCGCTGCACGGTCGGATCCTGGAGCTCGGAGAAGCCGTTGCACAGCTCCCGGCCCGCCACGATCGCCTCGAAGCGTTCGGTGTAGCCCGGCCGGTCGCGATGTTCGCGGGAGAGAGGCGAGACCTCGATCGGGTAGTCCGTCACGAAGACCGGTCCCCAGAGCTCGGACTCCGTGGTCTTCTCGTAGATCTCGAGGATCAGCTTGCCCGGCCCGTAGTGGGCCTTGGTCTCGACGCCGAACTTGTCGCACAGCGCACGCAGCTCGTCGATCGGCGTGTCGAGGCTGACCTCCACGCCGGCGTGTTCGAGGATCAGCTCCTCCATGGTGGCGCGGCGCCAGGGCGTGGAGAGGTCCACCTCCCGGCCGTCGTAGTCGATCGTCGTCGCGCCGAGCACGTCGGTCGCCGCGGCCGCCACCAGCTCTTCGGTGAGGGTCATCATGTCGTTGTGGTCCGCGTAGGCCCAGTAGAGCTCGAGCATCGTGAACTCGGGGTTGTGTCGGGTCGACATCCCCTCGTTGCGGAAGACCCGGCCGATCTCGAACACCTTCTCCATTCCGCCGACGACCAGCCGCTTCAGGTACAGCTCCGGCGCGATCCGCAGGAACAGCTCGGTGTCGAGCGCGTTGTGATGGGTGACGAACGGCTTCGCCAACGCGCCGCCGGGGATGGGGTGCAGCATCGGGGTCTCGACCTCGACGAAGTCGCGATCGCCGAGCCAGCGGCGCATCGAGGCGACGATCTGGGATCGCTGCCGGAAGGCCGTGCGCGCCTCCTCGGTGACCCACAGGTCGACATAGCGCTGGCGGTAGCGCAAGTCCTGATCGCTGATGCCGTGGAACTTGTCGGGGAACGGCCGCTGGGCGCGGGCGAGCACCGTCCAGGCGTCGACCGTGATCGACAGCTCACCACGGCGGGTCTTGATGATGGTGCCCGTGACACAGAGCCAATCGCCGATGTTGGTGTCGGTGAGCGCCGCGAAGTCCGGGGTCGACGCCTCGCGGGCGAACAGCTGGATGCGGCCGGTCGAGTCCTGCAGGACGAGGAAGGCGAGCTTGCCCTGATCACGACGGAGCATGATCCGCCCGGCCAGCGTGACGGATTCCTCGGTCTCCTGACCGTCCTCGAGCTTCTCGTCGAACGGCAGGACGTCGGCGACCGAGTGGGTCACATCGGCGCGGTACGGAACGGATTCGGTCATGGGCGGATCACCGCTGGTTTCGTTGGTGGACGATCCGCAGCCCATGCAGGGTGAGGAAAGGCTCGACGTGTTCGATCGACTCGGCCACCGGCGAGATGAGATGGGCGAGCCCGCCGGTCGCGACGACGTTGATGTCGCCGAGCTCGCCGGCGAACCGTTCGACCATGCCGTCGATCATCGCCGCGAAGCCGTAGACGGCGCCGGACTGGATCGACTCGACGGTGGACTTGCCGATGACGCTGCGGGGCTCGACCAGCTCGATCGCCCGCAGCTGGGCGGCGCGCCCGAACAGGGCGTCGAGGCTGACCTCGATACCGGGAGCGATGGCACCGCCGAGGAACTCACCGTCGGCGGAGATGACGTCGAAGTTGTTGCCGGTGCCGAAGTCGACGACCACCGTCGGCCCGCCGTACAGGTCGTGGGCCGCGATCGCGTTGGCGATCCGGTCGGCGCCGACCTCCTTGGGGTTGTCGTACAGAATCGGCATGCCGGTCTTCACGCCGGGCTCGATCACGATCGGATCGAACGTCAGATAACGACTCACCATCTCGCGCAGGTTGGCGAGAATCCTCGGGACACCGGAACAGATCGCGACGCCGTCGAGGTCCGACTCGAGCTCCACGTCCGCGGTGTCGAGCAACGAACGGATGGCGATCGCGTACTCGTCGGACGTGCGCTCCGGATCGGTCGACAGCCGCCAGTGGTCCACGAGACCGACCGCCGCGCCCTCGCCCTGGTCACTGTCGAGGTCGTACAGCCCGAGGACGTTCTGGGTGTTGCCGACGTCGATCGTGAGGAGCACCCCGAAACGCTATCGGTTCAGCCGAGGCCTCGTGAATCCTGTTTCAGGGCGAGATCGACCGACACGGCGGACGCGACCACGAGGCTGCGCATGGGCTCCTCCAGCGGGCGATGGATCTGGAGCACATAGTTGTCGGCGCTCGTGAACATCGTCTTCGCCAGGCCCTCCCACGTCTTGGTGATGCGGGCGACCTCGTTGCCGGCGGCGTCCTGGAGGTTGAAGTTCCAGGCCCGCCAGTTCTCGCCGTTGAGCGAGCCGATCTCGCCGTTCATCCCTTCCAGCGAGAAGCGGATCTTGCCGATCATGTTCTTCTGGACGATCGACCCGATCTGATTGCCCGCGGCGTCGGAGACATGCACCTTCGACTTCGCGAACTTGGCCGGCCGGGTGACCGAGAGCTGCACGGCGCCGTTGGTGTCCACGAGCTGCAGCGTGTGGGTCATGAACTGGTCGAGGCTACTCACGAAACGAGCGACCTTCTTGAGCGTCGACTGGCCGACCTGACGGATGGCGCCGATCTGGGTGCCGTTCTGGTCGTACAC
Source organism: Acidimicrobiales bacterium (assembly GCA_021604885.1). Lineage (GTDB taxonomy): Bacteria > Actinomycetota > Acidimicrobiia > Acidimicrobiales > Aldehydirespiratoraceae > JAJRXC01. The sequence continues at coordinate 5,580 of BQJV01000092.1, read as the reverse complement.
GGCGTATTCCGTGTTCATCTCGAGCAGCTTCGCCTTCTGGTTCACCACCAGGACCGGCTCGGTGAACATGGTGCCACCACCGGGCGCGGCGCCGGGCTGGACCCCCGCCTTGGCGGCGACCTGCTGCTGAATCTTCTCGGCGCTCATGCCCGTGGTGGGCACGGCGCCGGCATCGGCGAGCGGGGCGACGCTCTGACGCCCGTGGTTCGAGACGTGCTCGGTCCACTTCGTGCCGTCGTGGTAGCGCAGCTCGTGCACGCCACCCGGGTCCGGATACCAGTCCGCCGTGTACTCAGTCATGGTCCGAGCGTAGGTCAGCAACGGACGCGGGAGGGGCCAGTCCTGCTTCGGTAGGGTCGGGCGATGGCCGAGCTGCCGATCGACCTGATCAAGAGCATGGTCGTGGGGTTCGTGCTCGAATTGATCCGCGACCGGACGCGCATCGTGATGTTCGCCGGCGCCTTCATCGCCGTCGCGTCGATCGTGCTGGTCGTCGCCCTCGACGGACCCGTCCGATGGCTCGCGCTCCTCACCACGCTGCTCGGCGTCGCCATGATCGTCATCACGTGGGGCGCCCGCCGCCTGGCGACCGCGATCCTGTCGCGGTTCGCGCCGCCCGAACTCGCCGAGGACCAGCGCGAGCAGGTCACGGCGGCCATCGAGGAAGCCGGCATCCCGACCGGTCCGCTCTCCGGCCTGCGATTCGCATGGCGACTGCGGCGCGGCGTCGGCACCGAGGCCGAGCGTGTCCTCGGCGTGGCCCGGCGACTGCAGGGCGAGCTCGATCTCAGCTGATGGTCAGGCCGTCGTTGTCGATGAGGCGGGCTTTGCTGAACTTCACGGCGAGCAGCAATCGCACGTCGCCGGCGAGGGGTCCGTCGGCCGTGAGCCCATCCGCGGACACCGCGGCGGCGTAGTCGACGACACCACCCGGGGCGTCTTCGGACAGCACCGCCCGCATCCTCGCCTCGACGGACCCGGAATCGCGCTCGCCGGCACGAAGTGCGGCAAGCCCCGCGTCGAGCGCTCGGCGCAGCGCCGGAGCCTGATCTCGTTCCGCTGACGACAGGTAGACGTTGCGGCTCGACATCGCGAGGCCGTCGGACTCTCGAACGATCGGACACGGCACGACCTCCACCGGGATGCTGAGATCGCTCACCATCCGCGTCACGACAGCCACCTGCTGCCAGTCCTTCGCGCCGAAGTAGGCGCGGCACGGTCCGACGATCGCGAACAGCTTGTTGACGACCGTGGCAACACCGGCGAAGTGCGTCGGCCGGTGGACGCCTTCGAGTGGCGCGCTGACGTCGGGCACGGTGACGACCGTGTCGACCGGCCGCGGATACATCTCCTCGACGGGCGGCGCGAAGACGTAGTCCGCGCCGGCGGCCTCGCATCGAGCGGCGTCGGCGTCCAGGTCTCTCGGGTAGTCCTCCAGATCCTCGCCCTCGGCGAACTGGAGCGGGTTGACGAAGATCGACACGACGGTCCGGTCGTTGGCGGCGACCGCGGCATCGATCAACGAGACGTGGCCGTCGTGGAGGAAGCCCATCGTGGGCACGAAGCCGACGCGGAGGCCGGATGCCCGGTCGGCGTCGAGCTGCGCCCGCAGTTCGGCGATCGTCGTGAGGGTGATCACGATCGGGCCTCCGGATCGGGCGCGGGTCGTCCGGCGAGCCGACGGGCCTCGCGCACCATGGCCGCGTAAGGGGCGCGCTCGTCCTCGGACAGCGCCGCGAGGTGACGATCGATGGTCGCCTCGTCGCCGCGGGCGGCGGGGCCGGTCAGCGCCGCTGCGGGACCGAGCGAGGCGACGTTCTCGACGGACCCGCGGATCAGTCCCGTGAACGCGTCGAACGGCACGCCCGCCGTCGCCGCGATCCGCTCGGCGTGTCCGAGCAGGGCGACCAGATGGTTCGAGGCCACCACTGCGGCCGCGTGGTAGACCGCCCGATCGGCGTCGGCCACGTGGAATGCGTGTCCGTCGAGCGCGGCCACGATCTGCTGCACACGCGGGTCACCGGCGATGGCGAACCATGCGCCCGGGAGGCGAGCGGCGCCGGTCCCCGCGTCCGGCATCGACACGAGTGGATGGATCGCCGCAACCCGCGGGTGGTCGCCCAACGCGTCGACTCCGAGCGATCCGGCCAGATGGGCGACGGTCACCTCCGGTCGGCGGCGCAGCGCAGCGGCGACCCCGGCGATCGCGTCGTCGGGCGTCGCGATCACGACCAGATCGGCGTCGACGCCGACGGCGGCCGGATCGGCGCCCCGACCGAACATCGTGGGCTCGGGCCACCCTGCGGCGGTCAGCGCCCGGGCCAGCGCGCCACCGGCGCGCCCAGCGCCGACGATATGGGTCCGTAGCACGGTCGGTTCCGCGTCGAGGTCGTCGAGTCTCCCGACCCGCACGATCTCGTCGGCCGCGGACACCGCGGCGAGGTCGTAGCGGGCCGGCAGCAGGTCGGCACCGACGTCCGCGAGCGGCACGAGCACGAAGGAGCGCTCGAACATCCGCGGATGGGGCACGAGCAGGTCCGGCGGATCGTCGACGGTCTCGTCGTCCACCCACAGCACGTCGACGTCGAGCGTGCGCGGCCCCCAATGGTCGATACGCACCCGTTGCGCCTCCGCCTCACAGGCCCGGCAGACGGCGAGCAGGGCACGGGCGTCGAGCTCCGTGTCGAGGCGTACGACCATGTTGAGGAAGGCGTCCTGTGCGATCTCGCTGATCGGCGGCGTCTCGTAGACCGCCGACTCGGCCTCCACATCCGGGATGGATGCGATCGCGCGGCGCAGATGACCGACCCGATCCCCGATGTTGGACCCGAGCGCGAGAAACGCCCGGTGTCGCTCGCTCATCCGCGTCGACGGGTCAGCCGAATGCCGCTCGACCCGAGATCCTGGGCGACCGGCGGACGGAGCTTGCGCACCTCCACGGTCGTCTCGACGACCCGGTCGAAGCGCAGCATCTCCTCGGCGATGCGCTCCGCCATCCGTTCGAAGAGCTGGAACGCCTCACTGGATGTCACCGCTTCGATCCGATCGAGGACCGCGCCGTAGTCGACCGTCTCCTCGAGTCGGTCCGAGGCTGTCGCCGGCAGCTCCGCGACGAGATCGATGTCGAACGCATACGGCTGCTGGCGGTCCTGCTCCTCGGGCAGCGCGCCACAGAGGCACATGAGGCGCAGGTCGCGGAGCTGGATGGTGTCGGTGGCCATGCCGACCCTCAGTCGTCGTCCTCGCCGGCCGCGTCGGCCGCCGACTCGTCGTCATCGTCGCCGCTGTCGTCGCCCTCGTCCTCGGGCTCCGGCTCGGGCTCTGGTGCGAAGGCGTCCGGGCCGAGCTCGGCCGACGGCGTGCACTTCGGCACCATCGCCACGAGCTCACGCGCGATCGGGCCGAGTTCGCGCTCGAAGAGCTGCTCGGTGACCATGATCGCCCGGGGTCCGTCCGGCACGAGATCCATCCACAGCAGGTAGGCCGCCATCAGGCCGGCCACACGTTCGCCCAGCTCCTCGCGGTGCACGACGATCTTGTGACCGGCGTCGACATGGTCCCGGATCGAGGCCATCGCCCGGGTGAGCCCGAGCGGGCCGTCGGCCGGACCGGAGAACGGCACATGGTGGAACGGAACGCCCAGTTCCTCGTAGTTGTGGAGGTTGTGGGTGGATCCGATCAGCGACAGGACGAAGTCGAACTCGTTCTGCCGCAGCCAGATGATCTCTTCCTGCCGGCGCACCTTGCGATGGCTGTCGCCATAGCCACCGGGACGCTCGCACACGGCGACGCGATCCTTGACGATCCAACGGAAATGGCGCGGCTCGATGCCCTGCGCCCACTTCCCCCTCATGAGTTCACCACTCGCACGGCGTGGACCGTACCGCGGACATCGTGCACGCGGACGATGTCGGCGCCCAGATGCGCACTCCATGTGGCCATCGCCACCGATCCTTCGTACCGATCGTCGGCCGGCGTGACCGGTGTTTCGCCTGCAATACCGTCGGACACAGCGTGGAGTTCGCCGACGAAACGTTTTCGGCTGACTCCGATGAGGACCGGCGCAATCGCCGTGAATCGATCGAGATTCGCGACGAGTTCGAGATTGTGGACCGTCGTCTTCCCGAAACCGATGCCGGGATCGACCCACATCCGCTCCACGCCGGTGCTTCGACCGCGGGCGACCGCGTCCTCGAGGAACGATGCGATCTCTTCGACCACATCGTCATAGCGGGGGTCGTCCTGCATGGTGGCCGACGGGCCCAGCGAGTGCATCGCCACCCATCCGACACCCTGATCGGCGGCGACGGCTTCCAGCGACGCCGACACGTCGTTGATCACGGTCGCGCCCGCCGCGACCGCGGCGATGGCCACTGCCGGCTTGGTCGTGTCGACCGAGATCTCCGTTCCGCCGATGGTCCCGGCCAGTGCTTCGATCACGGGCACGACCCGATCGAGCTCGACCTGCTCTGGCACCGGCTCGGACCCAGGCCGGGTGCTCTCGCCGCCGACATCGATCAGATCGGCGCCCTCGGCGACGAGACGACGCGCGTGGGCGATAGCCGCGGCCGGGTCACCGAACGCACCGCCCTCCGAGAACGAGTCCGGGGTGACGTTGACAACGCCCATGACCCTGGTCATCGGCGTGACCTCAGCGCCGCTCCAGGAACCGCATCGCCTCCGCGCGGGTGGCGACGTTCTCGCGGAAGCTGCCGGTCACGCTCGACGTAACGGTGCTGGCGCCCGGCTTGCGGACACCGCGCATCGACATGCAGAGGTGCTCGGCCTCGATGACCACGAGCACGCCGCGGGGGGCGAGCTCATTCTCGATGGCATCCGCGATCTGACGGGTCAGCCGCTCCTGCACCTGCGGGCGCTTCGCGTAGCCGTCGACGAGACGAGCCAGCTTGGACAGGCCGGTGACCCGACCGGTCTCGTTCGGGATGTAGGCGACGTGCGCCTTGCCGAGGAACGGGATCAGGTGGTGCTCGCACAGCGAGTAGAGCGGGATGTCGCGCACCATCACCATCTCGTCGTGGCCCGCCTCGAAGGTCTTCATCAGGTGCTCGGCCGGATCCTGATGGATCCCGGAGCACACCTCGGCGTACATGCGGGCGACGCGATCGGGCGTGTCGAGCAGGCCGTCGCGGGTCGGGTCCTCGCCGATCGCCTCGAGGATCTCGCGCACGGCGGCGGCGATCCGGGGCTGGTCGACCTCGGGCGCATGGACGCCGTTGATCAGCGGACGGTCGGTGTCGAAGTCGTCGTCGTGGTCGTGACTCACGGAAGGCAACCTAGCGAGCGGCGTGGGGCTTCACTCGGCCGGCTCGAACACCCGGATGGAGTCGAGTTCCCGGTAGTGCTGGGCGACATCGAGGCCGTAGCCGACGACGAAGTCCGGTGGAATCGGGAAGCCGACGTACTTCACATCGTCCGAGCGGGCGCCCTCGCGTACGAGCAGCGCGCAGACCTCCATGCTCCTCGGACCACGGTCCTCCAGCAGCTGGCGGAGATAGCGCAGGGTGAGTCCGGAGTCGACGATGTCCTCGACGAGGATGACGTCACGATCCCGGATGTCCG